>NZ_JBAKFR010000020.1:0-86346 GCF_053484295.1 Martelella sp. AMO21009 | reverse complement strand
AAAAAAGACAAAAAAATTTATTTTTTTTTTTGTGGGGGGTTGTTTTTTTTATAAACGCGCGGGGGGCGCCCCCCCCCACCCGCGCGCCCCCCCCCAGCGGCGAAACGCTTTAAAGGCGGATCATGCCGGCGTCGACGTTGACGCACTGGCCGGTCATCCAGCCGGCGTCGTCGGAGACGAGAAAGGCCACGACCTTGGCGATATCGGTGGGCTGGCCCTTGCCGGGCATGGCCTGCAGCATTTCCACGAAGCCGAAGCTCTCGGCATGGGGGCTCGCCTTGACGCCGTCGGATTCGGTGAGGCCCGGCGTGACCGCGTTGACGCGGATGCCGTATTTGCCGACTTCCGTCGCCAGCGCCCGGGTGAAGCCGACCACGCCGCCCTTGGCCGCCACATAGGCCGACATGTTCGGCGTGCCGGCATAAAAGGCGTTCGAGGCGATGTTGAGCACGGTGCCCTTGCGGCCGGCCGCGCGCATCATGTCGGTCGCCTTGCGGCTGGCGATGAACACGCTCGTCAGATTGGTGTCAATGATCTTCTGCCAATGGGCTAGGTCCACATCGTCCCAGGCAATATAGGGGACGATCGAGGCGTTGTTGACGAGGATGTCGATAGCGCCGTTTTCGGCGGCGCCCTCCAGCATCGTGTTGACCGCATCCACCTTGGTGGAATCGCATGTGACGCCCACCGCGCCGTGGCCGATCTCGGCGGCGGCGGCCTTCGCGCCCTCGCCGTTGATATCGGAGATCACGACCTTTGCGCCGGCTTCGGCCAGCGCCCTGGCGATGGCCTTGCCGATGCCCTGCGCGGCCCCGGTGACGACGGCCTTGCGGCCTTCAAGACTGGTACTCATTCCCTCTTGTCCTTTCTTCTATCGCCGTTTCCGGCCTATTCGTCGATTGCTGCGTCCCAGGCGGCCTGTGCCGCGGCAAGTCCCGCCGCTACATCCACCTTGGCGCCCAATGCCTTCAGCGCGCCGCCCATCGCGGCAACGGCCAGAAGCGCGTAAGCCGGCTGAGCGGTCGGGCCCATATGGCCGATGCGGATCAGCTTGCCGAGCGTTTCCGCCCGGCCGGCTGACATGGAGACGCCATAGCGCGCCCGCGCCTCCGCCAGCACCGGACCGGCATCGATGCCATCGGGCATCTTCACCGCCGTCGCCGTCGGCGAGGCGATCTCCTCGGAGACCGGCCAAAGCGCGATCCCCATGGCCTTGATGCCTTCCCGGCAGACCCGAGCGGTCACCGCATGACGCTTCCAGACGGCCTCCGGACCTTCCTCCAGATAGCGGTCGAGCGCGGCACTCAGGCCGTTGAGTTCGGCCACCGACGGGGTGAAGGGGAAGGGCTCGGTCTTCTTCCAGGCGTTCTTCCAGTCGGTGAAGCTCAGCATCGAGGCAAACGGCGCATCCGGATTGGACTCGATCTTGGCCCATGCCGCTTCGGATACGGCGACCAGCGAGAGCGAGGGCGGGCAGCCGAGGCATTTGTTCGGGCCGGTGACGTAGATCGCCGCCTGGCTGGAGGTCGGGCTCGTGGGCATGCCGGCCCAGGAGGAGACCGCATCGACCAGCAGCAGCGCGCCGGCTTCGGCGACAACCGCGCCGATCGCGTCGATATCGTTGAGCGTACCCGACGGCGTGTCGTGATTGCAGACGCAGACGATCTTGACCTCAGGGTGATCCTTGAGAAAGGCGCGGACATCTTCAGGGTCGATCGCGGTGTTGTAGGGCACCTCGATTTCCTCGACCTTCTTCGCGTAACGCGCGGCCCAGTAGCCAAAGCCCTTGCCGTAAACGCCGGAGGCGAGGTTGAGGACCACGTCGTCCTTGGCAATCAGGGAGGCGGCGGCCCCTTCCAGCGCCAGCACCGGCTCGCCCTGCAGGATCAGCGGCGGCAGGTCGCAGCCCAGCGCCTCCTGTGCCTTCAAGGTCAGATCCTCAAAGAAGGCCTGGAAGGCCGGGTCATAATCGTAAAGCACGGTGGTGCCGAGCGCGCGCAGCACTTCCGGATAGGCGTCCACCGGACCGGCCGTCAGCGTGAAGACCGGGGGTTTGGTTTCGGAATATTTCATCTGCCCCTCCTCAGCCGTAGAAATTGACGCCAGTCTTGTAGTCCTTGAAGCTCTCGGGATCATGGCTGAACAGGACCTCGGCGTCCTTCGCCTTCTCGATCTCCTTCAGGCGTCGCATCGAGTTCACGCCGGCCACGGGATCGATGTGGAAGCCGGCATTGATGTCCTGCTCGTAGTTCTTGCGGGTATAGGCGGCATCGAGCGTGAGAAGCAGCGGACGGCGGGTGTCGAATTCGACCAGCAGCGAATAGTGTCCGATCGTGTGGCCAGGCGTGTAGAGCAGCGTCACGCCCGGGGCGAGTTCGACATCGCCCTCGATCAGCTCGAACTTCGTGTTGGCCGCCGTCTGCCCGACGCCGAGCTGGTCGCTCTTGCCGCGGGCCTCGGCCACATCGGTGGAGAAGGCGAGGTCGGAATAGCCGAGCACTTCGAAGGGCTGGCATTTGGCCGCCTGCGGCAGTTCGTCCTTGTGGCAGATCTTCTTGGTGTCGGGGAAGAACTTGTTGCCGCCGACATGGTCGAAGTGGAAATGCGAATTGAACAGGACGTCGATGTCCTTCGGCTCCAGCCCGAGAAGCTTCAGCGCGCCGGGAATGGTCTGATCCTTGGTCTGCTGCGGCTTTTCAAACGGCAGCACCTTCTGCACGTGGTCGAAATCATAGCCGGTATCGATCAGGAACTTGCCCTTGGGGTGATCGACGAGCACGGAATAGACAGGAAAACGGACCTCGCCGCCCGGGCCCTTGTTCCACCAGATATGGAAACCGTCGAGCACCAGCGAACCGCCATCGAGCAGGAATACCTTGGTGTCAGCCATGTCACTTCTCCTATAAGTTTGTCGGGGTCTCCCGGACCCGCAATGGGTGGATGACGCCCTTTACCGGGCGCCGCGTTCGTAGGCAGCGCCGAGTGCTGCGGGCAGCTTCGCCCGGCGGCCGAAAAGCACGAGGACCAGCATCACCGCCGCGAAGGGCAGCATCTGGATGACGTCGGTCGGGATGGTCGAGCCCGCGACCTGCAGCGCCGTGGTCAGGGAAAGGGCTGCGCCGAAGATCAGCGAGCCGATCAGCACCCAGAGCGGCCTGCCCCGCGCCAGCATGGCAAGCACGATGCCGATGAAGCCCGCGCCGCCGGTCATGAAGGGCAGGAACAGCCCCGCCCCGATATTGGCGAGATAGGCGCCGCCGAGCCCCGCCATGGCGCCGGTGAACAGCACCGCGAAAACGCGGATGCCGAGCACATTGCCGCCGGCCACATCTAGTGCCGCCGGACGCTCGCCGGCAGCGCGCAAGGTCATGCCGAGATTGGTGCGCCGATAGAGAAACGCCAGCACCGCCACAACCACGAGCGCGAAGTAGACAATCAGATGACGCCCGAAGAGCGACGGCCCGATCACCGGCAGATCGGTGAGCCCCGGAATGTTCAGCCGCTCCGGCGCGGGCAGGCGCGGATAGGTGCGCGAGAACTGGAAATGATGGAGCAGCGCGGTGAGCCCCTCCACACCAAGCGTCAGGCCGATGCCGATCACGATCTGGTTCAACCCCAGACGCACGCAGAGCACGGCCATCACGATGGCAACCAGCACGCCGCCCAGGATGCCGCCCAGAAAGCCGAGCCACAGGGACTCGGTCTTGAAGGCCACGAGAAAGCCCATATAGGCCCCCATCAGCATCATGCCTTCAATGCCGATATTGAGCACGCCCGCCTTTTCCGACATCTGCTCGCCGAGACCGGCAAGAAGCATCGGGATCGCGGCGACGATCGCGCCCGTGAGGAGAGACGACAGGAACGCCTCGGTTAGCAATCCGCCCATCTCAACGCTCCTTCTTGCGTTTGTGCTGATCGATATATTCGCCGAGCCCGAGGCAGATCAGCAGGCTCGCGACCAGCACGAGGGTGAAGTTCTGCGGCACGCCGAGACGGCGCGCGGCGCTCTCGCTGCCGATCATCAGCGCCGAGTAGAAGAAGACCAGCACGATCGCGCCGAAGCCGTTGAAGCGAGCAAGAAACACCAGCGGAATGACCATCAGACCATAGGCTGGGTTCCAGTTGGCAGGCACATTGCCGGCAACGCCGAGGATCTCGGAAGCGCCCGCAAGCCCGGCAAGGCCGGCCGAAAGCCCGAACGTCGCCATGGTCAGGAGCGGCACCGACAGGCCGGCATGGGTGGCGGCGACGGGGTTTGCCCCCACCATCCGCAGTCGTAGCCCGAAGGATGTGCGGGTCATCATCAGATGGACGGCCAGAACGGCGATCAGTCCCCAGATCAGCCCGCTGGAAATCGAGGTATCGAACAGCCGCGGCAAACGGTCATCCACCGGCAGGGTGCGGGTCTGCGGCACCGTGGTTGCCGGATCCCTGAAGATGAGCTTGACCAACGTCGCGGCCAGCAGCACGCCGAGAAACGACATCATCAGCGTCGTGATGATCTCGTTTACGCCCTGATAGGCCTTGAGCAACGCCGGTATGACCGACCACAGCGCACCGACGATGGCAGCCAGCAGGAAGCCGACCAGAAGCACCGCCCAGCCGGGCAGTACGCCGACCAGAAGCGGCGCGGTGGCCGCGGCGGCAACGGCGCCGAGCAGGAACTGCCCGTCCGTGCCGAGGTTCCATATCCCCGCGCGGAACGCGACGATCAGGCCGGCGGCGAGAAACAGCAGCGGCGCCATGCGGGTCGCCGTCTGCTGCAGACCCAATGACGAGAACAGCGAGCGCTCGAGGATGTAGCCGTAATAGGTCAGCGGGTTAACGCCCACCAGCACCAGGATGATGGCCGACAGCAGAAAGGCCGCGATGATCGGGCCGACGGTGAGCGTCAGGATGCGCTGAAACGCGCTGCGCTCATTGGCCGGTCGCGCGGCTCCCGCGGTATCGGTTGGCGTATCCGCCGTGTTGATTTGGTCTTGCATGGTCATGCCGTCGCCTGTTTCACTTCTTCCTCGCCGGCCATCATCCGGCCGATGCGCAGGCGCAGGGCCTCGCCGCTGCCGTCATTTTCGACGATGCCGCGGATGCGGCCGCCTTCCATCACCGCGATGCGGTCCGAGAGCGCCATCAACTCGTCGAGATCGGTCGAGATCAGCAGCACGCCAAGCCCGCGTTCGGCAATGTCGGCGATGCGCTGGCGCGATGTATCGATGTTCTGAAGGTCCAGGCCGTAGGTGGGTTTGTTGAACACGACGACGCGCGCCTCGCCCGAGAGTTCGCGCCCAAGCAGCACCTTCTGGATATTGCCGCCCGAAAGCCGCCCGATCGGGGTCGCTTCGCTCGGCGTGCTCACCGAAAACCGTGCTATGAGGTCGCGCGCATGCTCCGCGATGCGGTGAGGGCGCTCCACGCCGTTCACCCAGAAGGGCGGCTGGCCGATATCCTTGAGCACGGTGTTTTCCGAAATCGGAAAGGCGGCGACCGAGCCTTCGGACAGACGGTCATCCGTCAGGTAACGCAGCCCCTTGCGGCGGCGCTGCGCGATGGAGGCGCGGGTAATGTCCTCGCCGTCGAGTTCGACGCGTCCGGATTTGAGCGGCCGCTGGCCCGCCATGGCCTCGGCGAGCTGCTTCTGGCCGTTTCCGTCGATCCCGGCCACGCCGACGATCTCGCCGGCTCTGAGACTCAGCGAAATCTCGTGAAGCCCCATGACATCGGCATCACCCTCGGTCGAAAGATTTTCGACCCTGAGAGCGACATTGTCGCGGGCCGTGCTCTTGCGGTGCTCGGTGGAGGTGGCGCCGGCCTCGCGGCCGAACATCAGGCGGACGATCTCGTCCACCGCCTCGTCCTCGGACATGGATTTCAATTGTTCCGGCCCCATTTCACCGGCAAGCGCGCCCTGTTTCAGCACGGAAATACGGTTGCCGTAGCGATAGGCCTCGGCAAGCTTGTGGGTGATGAAGATCACCGCCAGCCCGCTCTTGACCAATTGCTGCATCCGCTCGCCAAGCTCCTGCGCGCCTTGCGGCGTCAGCATGGATGTCGCCTCGTCGAGGATCAGCACCTTGCTGTCGCGCAGAAGCGCGCGGGCGATCTCGATCTGCTGCTGCTGGCCGAGCGAAAGCTCGCCGGTAATGGCGTCGAGCGGAAGGGAAAGCGCGAATTGCCGCTTCAGTTCCTCCATGCGCGCCGCGATGCGCGCCCGCGGCGGACGCTGATACCAGGGCGCGCCCAGCGTCAGGTTCTCCAGAACCGTCAGCGTCGGCACCAGCATGGAATGCTGGAAGACCGTGCTGATGCCGGCATCGAGGCTGGCCGAGGGGCTGGCCAACCGGGTTTTCTCGCCATTGAGCGAGAGGTAACCCTCGTCCGGCAACTGCAGTCCGGAGAGAATGCCGACCAGCGTCGATTTGCCGGCGCCGTTCTCGCCCAGAAGGACATGCACCTCGCCGGGATGAAATGTGAGCGACACGTTGTTGACCGCGATCACGCCGGGAAAGCGCTTGGTTACGCCGTGTACGCCAATGACGCCTGCCCCCGTTTCCGGGGACAGGTTTGTCGGGGTTGCCGCTGCATTTGCCACAGATACGCTCACTCGGTAACGGTGACCAGAGCGCGGACATCTTCCGCATCGAACTTCGGCTCGACCGTGATCTCGCCCGCGATGATCTGGTCGCGCAGCGCCATCACCTCGGTCCAGGCGGCCTCGTCGACCTGCGGCGTCTTGACGAGCTTGACGGAATCGTCCGCCAGGCTGATCGCGTAACCGTGGGTGCCGAACTGGTCGGCCTTCAGGTCTTCGATCATGGCGGTGTAGACGGGCGTCATGTCCCACAGCACCGAAGTCAGCAGGTGGCCCTTGTCGAGCTCGGACTTGTCGCCGATCACATCGATGAACAGCACATCCGATCCGTCGACAGCCTTGTTGGATTCGACGGCCTGGATCATGCCGAAGCTCGAACCATTGCCCTGGCCGAAGATGATGTCGGCGCCGGCCGCAATGACCGAGGTCGTCACGCGGTTGCCGCCCGCGGCATCGGAATAGGCTGCCGGGCCGATGACCGAATAGAGGATCTTGACGTCCGGGTTTTCGGCATGAACGCCCTCGGCAAAGCCTGCCGACTGCGAGTTCCATGAGGGCGGCTCGCCGGAAACGACGATGCCGACCGTGCCGGTGGACGTCATCTTGGCGGCCAGACGGCCGGCAAGATAGGCGCCTTCATGGCCGGAAAGGGTGTAGTCGGCAACAAGGCCCTTCACCAGAGCGTCGGGGCTGTCGACGATCGCGACCGGCACGCCGGTTTCCTCGGCGATTTCCGGACCGGCGGTGTTGTAGCCGCTGGCATGCGCGATCATCAGATCGGCGCCGTCGGCCGCGAGTTCGCGCATCGGCGCGCGAACATCGCCATAACCCAGGCCTTCGGCGACGATGATCTCGACGCCGGTTGCCTCGGCGGCGGCCTTGGCCGCTTCGACGCCCTGCTGGTTCCAGCCATAGTCACTCCCTTGTTCCGGAGTGAGGATGGCTATGGTATCAACCTCCGCGGCAAAGGCCGCCGGGGTCCCCAGCACCACGCTAAGCGCAACAGAAGCAAGTAGGTTTTTCATCATGCTGTTCCCTAATTGGTTGTCAGTTTCCCGTCACAAGACGGAAGCGATTGGCAGACTTGTTGTTGTTCTTGCCCTGTCTGCTTGGGTTTCCTCGTCTCCGGCCAAGGCCGAAAGTGAAGCTTATGTGCCTTATTCGGGCATAATTCATGGCACCGAAGGGGCCAATCCCGTGGAAATCTCAGTTGCCAATGAGACCGACACCTCGCTCGATTGCCGCGCGGCGCTGGCCCACTGGTATTCCGATGAACTGGGTCGCATCGAGCCCGACGAGCAGCTGACGCTGACGCTCTGGCACGATGACAAGACCGGCGTTCTCAACCTGATGAACGCCACCGATGACCGTATGCCCGTCGAGGCGATCTGGTGCGCCAGCGATACCGCCCGCGCGCGCCTCGATCTGCCGATGAAGACGGGGCCGATGGCGGCGGGCAAGGCAGCAGCCAGCCTGCATTTTTCCTGCAAGGACGGGGCCGGGCTGAGCTGCGTTACCGCGAGCGACTAGGCCCGACACTTTCCGAAGAAGCGCTTCGCGCTCTGGATTGCGCAGGCTGCGGGTAGCGGCTGCGCAACTGCCGGCGGATGCGACGACGCGTGCCGTCGCGACACAGCGCATATTCAATTCTGCGATAGAGGCGTTTGCCGCCATTGGTCCCAAGCCCTCTGCCTTGGTGTCTTTCTTTGGAGGGAAGGATGACACAAACCAGACACACGTCAAGCAGATTGTCTGTCATTCTTTCATTCTTATGAGTTGACAAGAAGGCATTCACGCGATCAAATTTGCTTGCAATTCCCCTTATCGCTTATGGCCGCCGCCGGGCTCACGAGGTTTAAAACAATGCCGCCAGACCTGAACTTACGGGTACTTCCGCGCACGGTGCAGCAGGAAACGGTCGAGAAGCTGCGGCTTGCGATTTTCTCCGGCGTTTTCGAACCGGGCAGCCGCCTGATCGAAAGTCAGCTTTGCGTGCAGCTCGGCATCAGCCGCCCGTCGCTCCGCGAGGCATTGCGCAGTCTGGCGGCCGAACGGCTCATCGACATCGTGCCCAACCGCGGCCCTTCGATCCCTACGCTCACATGGGAAGAGGTCACCGCCATCTACGAGGTGCGCGAATTGCTGGAAGTCGAGGCCGCGGGACGCTGTTCGCAGAGGATTTCCGGCGAACAACTGGAGGCGCTCGAGAATACGCTTCATGGGTTCGAAAAGGCCGCCGCAAGCAAGGACAGTCTGGCGCGGGTCACCACTGCCGCTGAGTTTTATTCCGTCATCCTCGCAAATTGCGGAAATCCGATCCTGGAGGAAATCCACCGCGGTCTGGTCGCCAGGATCAGCCTTTTCCGCTCGCGCTCGATGTCGCTGGAGGGGCGCGCCGCCAGCAGTCTTGCGGAGATGACGGAAATCTATGAGGCCATCGCCGCTGGCGATGAGAAAGCCGCCCGGAAAGCCTCCAGAAAGCACATTCTGGAGGCGATGGCGGCGACGAAAAGATCCATTGACTGCGGAAGCTGACGCCCGCTTTCGGAAAAAATGAATTCCGGCCTTCAGCCCGGATGCAAGAACAACAATCAGCAGGAGCATGATCCGGCTTCCGCCGGAAATATACCCGCCTCAAGCGCCATTGCTCCGGCCAAAAAAGGGGAACCTCATGACATTTCAGTTTACACAGCGTGGAGGCCGTAATCTCACGCCCTCATCCGCCATGGAGATCTGCCGATGACCGGCGCCGCGCAACAGGCGACTGCCGACGTGGTCATTGTCGGCGGCGGTTCGGCCGGCAGCCTGCTCGCCGCGCGACTGAGCGAAGACCCGGCGCGCAGCGTTCTGCTGATCGAAGCCGGCGAGGAACCCTCCGACCCGGATATCTGGACGCCCTCTGCCTGGCCGGCGCTTCAGGGCCGCGTTTACGACTGGGACTACCTGACAGAGCCCCAGGCGGGAACCCATGGCAGGGTTCACCATTGGGCGCGCGGCAAGGTGATGGGCGGATCGAGCTGCCTGCATGCCATGGGCTACATGCGCGGTCACCCCGACGACTATCAGGCCTGGGTGGATGCGACCGGTGATGACCGCTGGAGCTGGGAAGCGCTTCTGCCCGTCTTCGACGCGATCGAGGGCCGCCCGGACGGCAATGGCAGCGGCCCGATGCCCGTCTACATGCCCGACGAGGAGGTGAGCCCCCTCACTCGCGCATTCATCGAGACCGGCGTCTCTCTCGGCCTGCCGCGCCTTCCCGACCACAATGACGGCCGGATGGTCGGCGTCACGCCCAATTCGCTGAACATCCGCGACGGCCGCCGCGTCACGGTCGCCGAGGCCTGGCTGACGCCCGAGGTTCGCGCGCGTAAAAACCTCCGGATTGTCACCGGAACACGGGCGCAGCGGCTGGTCATGGATGGCAATCGGGTACACAGGATCGAGGCCATTGGCCCGCACGGCCCGATCAGTATCTCCGCCGACCAGATCGTCCTCAGCGCGGGCGCGCTGGAAAGCCCGGCCCTTTTGATGCGCTCCGGTATCGGACCACGCGCCGTGCTTCAGGCTGCATCGGTCGACTGCCTGATCGACATGCCGGGGATCGGCCGCAATCTCCAAGACCATCTGCTCGGCGCCGGCAATCTCTATGCCACCCGCAAACATCTGCCGGCATCGCGCCTTCAGCACTCCGAATCGATGGCCTATATGCGCGCCGGCGATTTCACCGCCGCCGGGCGGCCCGAGATCGTGGTCGGCTGCGGCGTGGCTCCGATCACATCCGAGTGCATCCAGACACCCGAACCGGGCACGGCCTATTCACTCCTGTTCGGCGTCACCAACCCGACAAGCCGCGGCAGCCTCGCCATCAGCGGGCCGGGTCTTGATGACCGGCTGATCATCGACCCGGCCTATCTTGAGACTGAGCATGACCGTGCCATGTTCCGAAGCGCGCTGGAAGCCGCGCGGACGATCGGGCATGCGGACGGGCTTGCCGAATGGCGCGATCGCGAGCTTGCCCCCGGCCCGCTCGGCAGCAAGGCGGAGATCGACGAATTCATCGCCAGGGCAGCGATCACCCATCACCACCCCTCTGGCACCTGCCGAATGGGCAAGGACGTCGATGCGGTTGTCGATCCGGATCTGAAGCTCAAATCGCTCGACAATCTCCATGTGGTGGATGCTTCCGTCATGCCCAGCCTCACGGCGGGCCCGATTCACGCCGCCATTCTGGCCATTGCCGAAAGCTTTGCCCGCACGATGACCGCCGACAGAGAGAAGGACATGACATGAGCGTTTTCGACGAAGATCTGTTTCTGAAGGGCCTTAAACAGCGCAAGAGCACGCTCGGCGCGGACTATGTCGAGAAGAACCTCGCGGCTGCCGACGATTTCACCCGCCCGTTTCAGGAGGCGATGACGGCATGGTGCTGGGGATTTGGCTGGGGCGACGACGTCATCCCGCCAAAGACGCGTTCGATGATGAACCTCGCCATGATCGGGGCGCTCGGCAAGATGCATGAATGGGAACTGCACTGTCAGGGCGCGATCAACAACAGTGTCTCCAAGGAGGAAATCCGCGCCATCATCCACGTCGTCGCGATCTATTGCGGCGTGCCGCAGGCGCTTGAATGCTTCCGCTCCGCGCGCAAGGTTCTGGGGGAACAGTGAGCCGAAGGCGTGACTTTGAGCGGCCTGTGCCTGCAAACCGGGCAAAGCGCGCGTTTTCGCGCCACGCCCCGGGGCGGGCTGACGCAATCAGGCCTCGTGTTCCATCGCGTGCTTGGCCGCTGCCTTGGCCTGATCGAGATGGCGCTGCGCCGCCTTGCGCGCGCGCTCCTCATCGCCCGCGGCAATCGCATCGTAGATGTCGCGCATCTCCCGAAGGCTGTCCTCGGCGCGCCCATCAAGCGACATCGACCGACCGCGGAAAAAACTGATCCGCGCCACAAGCCCGCGATGAACTTCCTCGAGAATGGCGTTGCCGCAATTGGCCAGAATGATCGCGTAGAATTCAGCCGCCGTGGTCACCAGTTCCAGACTGTCCGCGCTTTTCTGGGCGCGTTCGAAAGCCTTCAGCGCCCTTTCAAGCTCCTTGACCTGTTCGGGGGTGATCCGTGCGGCGCAACGCCCCACCGCAGCGACCTCCAGGAGTTCGCGCACGTCGTAGATTTCGGTCGCCTCCTCCCAGGAGAGCTTGGGAACGAAGGGGCCACGGTTCGGGATGATCTCGATCAGCCGCTCTGCCTGGAGACTGCGCAGCGCCTCACGCAGGGAGGGACGGCTGACCCCGAGCTGAGTGCAGAGCTGGCTTTCAACCAGCCGGCTGCCCGGCGGGAATACCCCGGCGATGATGGCCAGTCTCAACTTTTCAATCGTCTGCTGCTGCACAGTTCTCGGCGTGATCCGGAGGTCCAGACCAGGGTTCATGGCGTTTCCTTAAGGCTCTTCAAACTCTGTTTTCATAGCTTTTCTACACGAACGGGCGCACAGAGGATAGCATGCGGCCGGCATCTGTCTGCAATAATTAACGCAAGAATGTCTTACAATCTTATTGACAGCTAATAGCGGGCGTGGTTCCCTGCCGCATAGAAAAAACAGAAACGTCAAGGGAACCTCGACATGGCGGAAAGCCCCAGCCAAGGCCGGTATGAAGAACAGCGGATCGACACCGGCCGCATCACTTTGAACGTGCGCATCGGGGGCAGCGGCCCGCTCATGCTGTTCTTCCACGGGATCACCGCAAATTCCGCCGTTTTCGGTCCGCTCATGGATGCCTTTTCCGACCGGTTTACCACGGTGGCCGTGGACCAGCGCGGCCACGGTCGCTCGGACAAGCCCGAAACGGGTTACGAGGCCGCGGACTTTGCAGACGATATTGCAGCACTCATCAAGACGCTCGATATGGGGCCCGCCATCCTGGTCGGGCATTCGCTCGGCTCGCGCAACTCCGTCACCGCCGCAGCCCGTCATCCGGAACTTGTCCGCTCGGTCATCGCCATCGATTTCACGCCCTATATCGAGGACGAGGTCTTCGCCTCGCTCTCCGCCAGAGTGAATGCGGGCGATCAGGCCTTTGCCGATACCGATGCCGTCGTCGCCTATCTCGCCAATCGCTATCCGAATATTCCGGCTCCCGCGATCCGCATCCGCGCGGAAAGCGGCTACGCCCCGGCTGCGGACGGCCTGCGCCCCCTCGCCTCGCCTTCCGCCATGGCCCAGACGGCCGAGGGCCTGCGCGCCGATCTCGTCCCCGCCTACCGCACGGTGACCCGCCCGGTTCTGATCATGCGCGGCGCCGAAAGCAAGCTGGTCTCCGCCGCGGCGCTTGAAAAGACCCACGAGTTGCGTCCGGATCTGCCCATCGTCGTCGTACCGGGCGCCGACCACTACGTGAACGAGACCAATCCCGACGTCACGATCGGCGCGATCCGCAATTTCATCGACGGCTGAGCGGCCGGCGTCCCAGATAAAAACCAACAGGAACAGAGAAATGGTCAGCATCAATAAAACCTCGGACAAGACACGGGTTGCGCAGGTTGCGGGCGGCGGGTTTTCCGGCCTCACGGCCGCCATCGCGCTGCGCCAGAACGGCTGGGACGTCGTCCTGCACGAAAAGAGCCCTGAACTGCGCGCTTTCGGCGCGGGCATCTATCTCTGGCACAACGGCCTGAGGGTGCTGGAAGGCATCGGCTGCCTGAATGAGGTGCTGGAAGATTCCTTCACGCCGCCCGCCTATGAGACCTGGATGCACAACAAGACCGTGTCGAAGGAGACGTTCAACGGTCTGCCCTGGCGCATCATGACCCGGGCTCATCTGCATGATGCGCTCGCCAACCGCGCCCGCGAAGTCGGCGTTGAAATCCGCACCAATTCCGAGGCGGTCGGCGCGGAGGCTTCCGGCACGCTGAAACTGGCCTCCGGCGAGGTTGTTGAAGGCGATCTGATCGTCGGCGCTGACGGCGTCGGCTCCAAGGTGCGCGATTCGCTCGGCTTCGAGCAGGAGCGCTGGGGCGCGACCGACGGTATCATTCGCCTGATTGTCCCGCGCCACAAGGACAAGCTCGGCCATGGCGAATGGGACAACACCATCGATATGTGGAACCACTGGCCGCGGGTGCAGCGCATTCTCTATTCGCCCTGCAACGAAAGAGAACTCTATCTCGGCCTGATGGCGCCGTCGGCAGATCCGCGCGGTTCCAAGGTGCCGCTCGACCTTGAGGTCTGGATGGAGATGTTCCCCTTCCTCGAACCCTGCCTTGTCGATGCCGCCAAGATCAAGGACGCGCGTTACGACACCTATCAGACCACCAAGCTCAACAACTGGTCGCGCGGCAAGGTCGCCCTCGTCGGCGATGCAGCCCATGCCATGTGCCCGGCGCTGGCGCAGGGTGCCGGCTGCGGCATGGTGAACGCCTTCACGCTGGCGCAGGACATCGAGAAGAACGCATCGCTCGAAGACGCGCTCGCCGACTGGGAAAAATCGGTCCGCCCGATCACCGACCTCACCCAGAAGCTCTCCGCCGATCATGCCGCCAACCGCACCATGTCCTATGGCAACGGCTTCACCCCGGAAGCGCTGACCGCCGCCCGTTTCGACCCGATCAACCGCGTCTATTCGTGGCCGCAATAAGCACTATTCCCTTTCATCTCTACAGGAGACATTCATGAATTACTCTAGCCAGGTCGAAAAGGACTATCAGGTCCGCGGCTGGTACGGTGCGACCCAGGAAGTGCTGCATGATGGCGGCGACGCAACAGCCCCTCTGATCAAGGCTGCGGCCGGCGTCATCATCAAGAACCCCTTTGCCGGCAAGTTCGTGGCAGACCTTTCGGCGCTCACCGCCCCCTCGGCCGCCATCGGCTATGCGCTGGGCGAACGCGCGGTCGCCCTGCTCGGCGGCCGCCCGGTCGAGAGCTACGGCAAGGGCGGCATTGCCGGCGTTGCCGGCGAGCAGGAGCATGTGGTGGCCTGCGTCACCACCACCTTCGGCGATCCGCTGCGTGAAGCGATCGGCGGCGGAGACGCGTGGATCTCTTCCGCCAGCAAGGTCGCCTCGGCCGGCACCGCCATCGATATACCGCTCGCCCACAAGGACGAGCTCTATATCCGCTCCCATTACGACGCCTTCACCTTCGTCGTGCCGGACGGACCGCGTCCTGACGAAATCCTGATATGTGTTGCGGTGGCCACCGGCGGTCGCGTGCATCAGCGCGTGGGCGGAAAGAGCGTTGCCGACCTCAAGGCAACGGCCTGAAACAAACCAACACCAAGGAGACGACATGCCTCTGAACATCAAAGACCTGAAAATCACCTCCTCCGATTTCGAACCGCTTTCGCGCCTCGCCGACCACCATGCCGGCGACAAGGGCAACGTATTGCCGAAGCTGACGGTGAGCGGCGTGCCGGAAGGCACCAAGGAACTGGCCGTGATCTGCCATGATCCGGACGCACCGCTGGCGCATGGCTTCACCCACTGGACGGTCTATGCCATCGACCCCAAGGCCACCGACCTTTCGGATGCGCAGGAGAAGTATCGCGTTGGGCCCAACGGCGCCGGACACATGCAGTATTACGGCCCGCAGCCGCCGGCCGGCCATGGCGACCACCACTATTACTTCTGGGTCTATGCGCTGGACACCAATGTCGAGGGCACGCCCACGCGCGAAGAGTTTCTCGACAAATATGCGGACAATATCATTGAGCAGAACCGGATCGTCGGTCTCTACTCCAACTAACCGATGTTTCTCCCGGCGTGATTCCTTTCGGGCTCACGCCGGGACCGCCCCTCCAGAGGAAACCTGAACAATGTCTGATACGAGAACAGCACGCGAAACCGCGATCCAGGAACTGGTGATGGCCACCCGGATTCTGGTGAACGAGGGCATCATGGATGTCTTCGGTCATATCAGCGCCCGCGACCCGGAAAACCCGAACCAGTTCCTGCTGCCGCAAAAGCTTGCGCCCAACACGATCACGCCCTCCGACATCCAGACCCTGACGCTCGATGGCGAGACGACGGACAACCGTCCCTCCTATCTGGAGCGCTATATCCACAGCGAGATCTACAAGGCCCGTCCGGATGTGATGTGCGTTCTGCACACGCATTCGCCCGCCGTTCTGCCCTTCAGCTTCATCGATACGCCGCTGCGCCCGGTCACCCATATGGGCGCCTTCCTTGGCGAATCCGTGCCGGTCTACGAAATCCGCGACAAGCAGGGTGAAAACACCGACCTGTTCGGCGGCAGTCCAGAAGTCTGCGCCGAAATCGCAGAAAGCCTCGGCCAGTCGGCAGCCGTGATCATGGCCCGCCATGGCGTGGTGAATGTCGGCAACTCGATCCGGCAAACGACCTTCCGCGCTTTCTATATGGAACAGGAAGCCAAGGCCTATACGCTCGCTCTTCAGATCGGGAAGATCAAGTTCATGACAGACGGCGAGCTCGAGGCCGCAGGCAATCTGGTCGGCGCGCAGATCAATCGCGGCTGGGACCACTGGTCGGCGGCTGTCCGCCACAAGGGTCTCGCCGAAGACCTCGACTGAGAAGCGAAGGCGGAAGGCGCGGGCTTTAAGCCGCTGCGCCTTCCGCTCCTCAACATACGCAAAGACGGATCGGGCCGATCGCAAGGAAGAACGCCATGTCGCACGCTGAAACCTATGACTACGTCATCGTCGGAGCCGGCTCCGCGGGCTGCGTGCTGGCCAACCGCCTGACCGAAGACCCCTCCGTTACTGTCCTGCTGCTGGAGGCCGGCGGCTGGGATCGCGATCCGATGATCCACATCCCGCTCGGCTGGGGCAAGATCCTCACCGAACGGCGTCATGACTGGATGTATTTCTGCGAGCCGGAGGACAATGTCGGCGGTCGCGCCGTGGAATGCGCCCGCGGCAAGGTGATCGGCGGCTCCTCCTCCACCAATGCCATGGCCTATGTGCGCGGCAATCGCGGCGATTACGATCGCTGGGCGGCGAGCGGGCTGACCGAATGGTCCTATGAAAAGACCCTGCCCTATTTCAAGAAGACCGAAAGCTGGGAAGGCGGGGAAACCGCGTTTCGCGGCGGCTCCGGCCCTCTGTCCACCCAGCGCTGCCGATACCAGGACCCGCTGACGGATGCCGTCGCCGAAGCCAGCCGCGCAGCGGGCTATCCGCAGACCGAGGACTACAACGGCGAAACCCAGGAAGGGTTCAGCCGCCTGCAGATGACGATCGGCAATGGCCGGCGCGCCTCCACCGCCAACGCCTATCTCAGGCCGGCGATGAAGCGGAAGAACCTCACCGTTCTGACCCAGGCCATGGCGAAGAACATCACCTTCGAGGGCAGCCGCGCCACCGGCCTCGTCTTCGACCACAATGGCGGCGAACGCCGCGTGACCGCCAACCGCGAAGTGCTGCTTTCGGGCGGCGTCATCAACACGCCCCAGTTGATGATGCTTTCGGGTATCGGCGCGGGCGACGAATTGCAGGCACAGGGGATTGAGACCAGGGTCAACCTTCCCGCCGTCGGCAAGAACCTGCAGGATCACGTCTCGGTGCTGATCATGCACCACCGCAAGACGCCCGGCCCCTTCCTGCACAAGATGCGCGCTGACAGGATCATGGTCGATTTTGCCAGGACCTATCTGACGGGCAAAGGGCTCTCCGGCGACGTGCCCGGCGGCGTCGTCGCCTTTCTCAAGAGCGATGAAAGCCGGCCGCTCCCCGACATCCAGCTCCTGTTCACCGCAGCGCCGCTCGCGGCATGGCCGTGGTTCAAGCCGTTCAAGCAACCTTTCCGCGATGGCTTTGCCACCCGCATCGTCGCGGTGCAGCCCGAAAGCCGTGGCTCCGTCAAACTCGCACCCGCCGATCCCCTCGCCGCCCCGCTCATCCACCAGAACTTCCTGGCCGCCGAGAACGACTGGAAGTCGCTGCGCGCGGGCTTCCGCGTCGGACGCGCGCTTGCAGCCCAGCCCGCCATGGCCAGCTTTATCGAAACCGAATTCTTCCCCGGCGCCAAATGCCAGAGCGACGAGGAGATCGACGAGCATATCCGCAAGACCTCGATCACCGTGCATCACCCCGCCGGCACCTGCCGCATGGGCGCGGACGACGCCTCCGTCGTCGATCCCGAACTCAAGGTTCGCGGCATAACCGGGCTTCGCGTCGTCGACGCCTCGGTGATGCCGGACCTTCCCTGCGGCAACATCAACGCCGCCGTCATCATGATCGCCGAAAAGGCGGCAGACCTCATCAAGGCCAGCCAGACATGACCCGCTAGAACCAACGACCACGGGACAAGAAGCGAAAACGCCGGTCCGGTCGCAAAACACAGAGGTGAACGAAAATGAAATTCAGAACTTTCGCAGCCGGCGTGCTGCTTACGGCATGCTCTTTCGGCTCCGCCGCTCTCGCCCAGGACCTGCGCTTCGGTTCCGGCCAGCAGGGCTCCCAGAACTATGGCGTGAACGCCGCGCTCGCTCAGGCGATCGGTACGAATACCGGTATGAACGTGACCGTCCAGTCGTTCGGCGGCGCGACCGCTTTCGTTCCCCTCATCAATGCCGGAGAACTCGATATCGCTGCACTTGTCACCCCTGATGCCGGCGATGCCATTCGCGGAAATGGCCCCTTCAAGGGTATGGCGCAGGATAATATCGCGCTGGTCGCCGCGCTGCTTCCAAGTCCGGTCGGACTGATGGTGCGCGCCGATTCCGGGATCGAAACAATTGCCGATCTCAAGGGCAAGCGCATGGCCTGGGGCGTTCCCGCGCAGGCAAGCCTGCTGCCCTACTTCGAAGGCGCGCTCGCCAATGGCGGCCTGACCCCCGACGACGTCACCACCGTTCCGGTCTCGAGCGTACGCACGGGCGTCGAGGCGCTGGTGAACGGTGATGTCGACGCCACGCTGTTCGCGCTGCGCGCGGGCGCTGTGGTCGAGGCGGACTCGGCGCTCGGTGGCATCGCCTGGCTGCCCTTCGATGACAGCGCGGAAGCGGTCGAGCGCATGAATGCCGTCGCACCCGAAGCCTATATCTACGATGTCGCGGCCGATGCCGGTGTCGTCGGCGCGCCGGAAGCGTTCAAGACGATGGCCTATGACTACGTCCTCGTGGCCCGCAAGGACCTCGATCCGGCGGTGGTCTCCGATATCGCGGAGATGATCAACGCCGATCCGGCAGGCATCGCCGCCTCCAACCCGATCCTTGGCGCCATGTCTGAAGACACCGTGTCGCGGGTCTATACGAAGCTGCCCTATCACGAGGGAGCAAAGGTATCGGATACGGAATGATCAGGTTCCAGTCGCTGGGCTGACATCATGACCAACCAACACGATACATCTTCCAAGCCTGTCACCAGCGCCCCGACGGCAAATGTCGGGGCGAAGGCGGCCGGCTTCCTGCTGGTCGCGATCTCGCTGGCGTGGATCCTCAACCTGCCCATGCTGGTCAAGGTGCCGCTCTATAACGAGCAGCCTCTGGCCTGCGCCGTCGGGCTGTCGCTCGCCGTGACGGCCTTCCTGCTGGGCGATCGGGCGCACGGCTCGCTCCGCCTTGCGGCCTATCTCGCCGGCTGCGTGCTGCTGGCAATCATGCTCACCATCGCCTGGCGCTACCCGCAGCTGACGATCCTGGCCGTGATGCGCCCGCTCTGGCTGACCATGAGCGCCTATGCCGTGATTGGCGGGCTCGGCTTCCTGGTCTGGCGCTATGTCGGCCTGCCCATTGTCCTGATTGTTGAGCTGTTTTCCCTGCTCGCCCTGTTCGGCAGTCCGTTCGGCATTCCCGAAACCCCGGTCAATCGCTGGGCGATCTACATGCTCACCGATCCGAACGCGCTTCTCGGTACGCCGGTACAGGTCGCCGTCGAAATCGTCATTCCCTTTGTGCTCTTCGGTGAACTTCTTCGCCATTCAGGCGGCAGCGACTTCCTGACACGCATCAGCTTCGCGATCTTCGGCCGCTATCGCGGCGGCAGCGCCAAGGCCGCCGTCGGCACCTCGGCCCTTTTCGGCACGATCACTGGCAACGCCGTCTCCAATGTCGTCTCCACCGGGATCATGACGATCCCGCTGATGAAACGCGCCGGCCTCAGCCCCTCGACCGCCTCTGCCGTTGAAGCTGCAGCCTCCACTGGCGGCCAGCTTTTGCCGCCCGTCATGGGCGCGGCCGCCTTTGTCATGGCCGACTATATCCAGGTGCCCTATCACGACGTGATCATCGCAGCCGCGCTTCCCGCAGCGCTTTATTTCGGCGCGATCTTCCTCCAGGTCGATCGGCTGGCCGCCCGCTCCGATGTACGCGAGATCGACAAGGGCGAGCGCATGACCGTGCGCGCGGCTTTTGCCGAAGGCGGGCATTTCGCGCTGCCGTTCATCGTCATGTTCTTCGTTCTCTTCAATCTCCAGACACGCCCGCAGATGGCGGCCATTGCGGCCATCATCGCGCTGGTTCTGGTTAGCGTCGTCCGCCCCTATCGCGGTGTGCGCCTCAGTCCCCGCATAATGCTGCGCGTGGTGGTCGATACCGGGATGTCGGTCGCCCCGCTGCTGCTCATCACCGCCGCCGCGGGCCTGATCATCGGCCTGATCAGCCTCACGGGCCTTGGCTTCTCCATTGCCGGCCAGGCGATTGCGCTCAGCGGCGGGCACAAGATCGTGCTTCTCATCCTCGTCGCGCTGATCGCGATCCTGTTCGGCATGGGCATGCCCACGGTCGCCGTCTATGTCGTGCTGGCCACGATCCTGGCGCCGGCCCTTCAGGATACCGGCCTCGAACCGATGCAGGCGCATCTATTCATCCTCTATTTCGGCATGATGTCGATGCTGACGCCGCCGGTGGCGCTGGCCTCGATCACCGCGGCGAGGATCGGCGGGGCCAATATGTGGCGCACCAGTTTCGAAGCGCTGAAGCTTGCCTGGGTCGCCTATCTCGTGCCGTTCCTGTTCGCCTTCTCGCCGGAGCTTCTGCTCGGCGGCACCTGGTACGGCGCGACCCTTGCCGCCCTCACCGCTTTCGGCGGCATCGCCGCTGTGTCCATGGGGGCCGCGGGCTACGCCCGCAGCGAACTCTCGCCGCCGATTCGGGCCGTCTACATCATCGCCGGACTGTGCCTGATGCTGCCGCCAGCGCTCGGCCACGCCGTCGCCATTGTCAACATCATCGCAGCCGTTCTGCTGATCGCCCTTTTAGCGACGTCTCCCGCGCGCGGGACCGCTTCCAGACAAGATGACCGGTCCGTCCGGTCGTGACCACTCAACCAGGAAAGAGAAGACCATGAAGAAAATTGCAATCATCGGGTTGGGAACCATGGGGCCGGGCATGGCGGCGCGGCTGGCGCGCGGCGGCCTCGACGTCACCGCCTACGACATCGCGCCGGCCGCGCTGGAACGCGCCTCGGCCATGATCGCGACCGCCGAGAAGGTACTCGATACGCTCGGCATTGCCGCCACGGGCGATAACCCGGTCAAGCTGACGAGCGACCTCGCCGAGGCGGTCTCCGGCGCCGATCTGGTGATCGAGAACGTTCCGGAGAAGTCCGAAATCAAGGCCAGCGTCTATCGCCAGATCGATGCGCTCATCGGCCATGACGTGATCGTCGCTTCCGATACCTCCGGCATTCCGATCACCAGCCTTCAGGAGCACATCTCCAACCCCGCCCGCATGGTCGGCATGCACTGGTCGAACCCGCCGCACATCATTCCGATGATCGAGGTGATCGCCGGCGCCCAGACCGCGCCGGAGACAAGCGAGGCGATCAAGCAGTTGATCCGCTCGCTCGGCCTGCTGCCCGTGACCGTCAAGAAGGACGTGCCGGGCTTTGTGGAAAACCGCGTGCTTTACGCGCTGTTGCGCGAAGTGATCGACCTTGTCGAACAGGGCGTGGTGGACCCGGAGGATATCGACACCTGCGTTTCCTGGGGGATCGGCTACAAGCTGGCGGTGATCGGCCCGATGGCGCTGCTGGATATGGCCGGGCTCGACATCTACAACTCCGTGTCGAGCTTCCTCAACGCTGATCTCGCCGATCGCAAGGACGTGCCGGACCTGGTCAAGGAGAAGATTGCGGCCGGCACGCTTGGCCTGAAGTCGGGCAGCGGCGTCTATGACTACACGCCGGAGAAGATCGCAGAACTGCAGAAGAGCCGCGCCCAGAAACTGGTCGCGATCCGCCGCATCCTGGAGGAGCGCCCATGAGCGACGAAGACAAGGCCGCCGCGAAACCGACAAGCGCGGGTAATATCGTCACCCGCGCGCTCCACACCGGCCTCGGCATCGTGCTGCTTGTCGTGGTCGCTATCAACGTGCTCAACGCCGGCAGCCGCTATCTTTTCGGCATCTCGCCTGTCGGGGCCGACGAGACGATGATCTACCTGATCATCTGGATCACGATGATTGCCGCAGTGCTGTCGTTCTTCGCCCGCAGCCATATCAGCGTGGACCTTCTGCCGCTCTATACGCCGAAACGCGCCCGGTATTTGTGGTATATCCTTCACGATCTCATCGCCATCTTCGCCTGCGCCTTCGCGACCCATGCGTCCTGGCTTTTCATCGTGAAGATCAACCGGATCGGCGTGAGCAGCATGGGGCTCGGCATCCCCATGACGATACCGCATGCGGCCCTGCTCTTCGGCTTCGCCGGGCTCACCATCGCGGGCGCCGTCAAGCTCGTCTTCGACATCATGGCCCTGCTACGCAAGACCAAGGCTACGGAGATCCGCCCATGATCTTCGCCTATATCGTCCTCCCCGTTCTGCTGGTCGCCATCGGCACGCCGATCTTCCTCGTCTTCCTGACGGTGGTCGCCGTCGCCATGCTGTTCTTCCTGAACATACCGCCGGTGGCGCTGCAGCAGGTGATGTTCGGCGGGCTGGACAATTTCGCCCTTCTGGCCATTCCGTTCTTCGTCTTCGCCGGCCAGCTCATGAGCTCCAGCGGCATCGCCAACCGGCTGATTGCCTGGGCGATGGCCATGGTGGGACGGGTTCCGGGCAGTCTCGGGGTCTCCACCGTCGCCGCCTCCACCGCGCTTGGCGCGATCTCCGGGTCGTCGGTCGCCGCCGTCGCCGCGCTCGGCCAGACGCTTTACCCGAAGCTGATTGCGGCGGGCTACGGCCAGCGCCGCGCTGGCGGCCTGCTGGCGTCGTCCGGCGCGATCGACATCGTCATCCCGCCCAGCATCGCCATGATCCTCTATGGCATGGCCGCCGAACAATCGATTCCCCGGCTTTTCATCGCCGGTATCCTGCCGGCCGTCCTCATGGCGGCGCTTCTGTCGCTGTTCGTGGTCGTGGATGCGATGCGCCGCGGCATCCCTTCGGATCATGCGTTCTCCTTCAAGGCCGCCGCCAAGGCCACCAAGGATGCCTTCTGGGCGATCCTGATGCCGGTTTTCGTGCTCGGCGGCATCTATCTCGGCGTGTTTTCGCCTTCGGAGGCGGGCGGCTTCGCCTGTTTCTACGCGATCGTGATCGGGCTCTTCGTCTACCGCTCCATGACGCTGCGCGATATCGTCAGCGCGGCCAGCAGCGCGGCGATGCTTTCCGGCCAGATCCTGATCCTGGTCGCCGCGGCAAGCGTCATCACCTGGATCGTGACGACACAGGGCGTCCCGCAGGCAATCATCGCCTGGATCAACGCGATGGAGCTTTCCGCCTTCGCCTTCCTGCTGGCGGTCAACCTCTTGCTTCTGGCGATCGGCGCCTTCCTCGATCCGACCTCCGCGATCCTCGTCTTCGCGCCGCTTCTGGTGCCGATCGCGATCTCGCTCGGCATCGACCCGATCCATTTCGGCATCATCATGACCGTCAATCTTGCAATCGGCATGTTCACGCCGCCCTTCGGTCTGAACATCTTCGTGGCGCAGCAGGTGACCGGCCTGCCCGCGCACACGCTCTACCGGGGCGTCGCCCCCTTCGTGGTGGTGCTCGTCATCGCGCTCATCGCGATCACCTATGTTCCCGCTCTATCCCTGTCGCTTGCCCAACCTCACTGAAAAGGACGCTTTCCATGATATCCAACTTTCTCAAAACGGCAGCTTTTGCCACCGCTCTCACGGTGAGCACCTTCCTCACCGCCCAGGCGCAAACCACGATGAAGCTCGCGACCGCGACCATCAACGATGTGCAGCATGAATGGATCAAGGTCTTCGCCGACGAACTGGCCGAGCGCGCCCCCGGCGCGGTGACGACCGAGATCTACCCGGCCTCCCAGCTCGGCGCGATCCCGCGCATGTCGGAGGGCGTACTTCTGGGCACGATCGAAGCCTTCACCACACCGACATCCTTCATGTCGAACGTCGATCCGCGCTTCCAGGCCTTCGACGTGCCGGGCCTGTTCACTTCGCCGGAAGATGTGCATGCGGCGCTTCACGACCCGGAATACCGCGATCACCTGGAAACCATGTTTCTCGACAAGGGCCTCCGCGTGATCGGCGCGATCTACAATTCGCCGACCGTGCTGTTCACCATGGAAGACGCCAAGACGCTGGAGGACGTCAAGGGTCTCAAGATCCGCACCTTCGCCTCGCCGCTCCAGATCGAGCCGATGGAGCAGCTCGGCGCGATCCCGCTGCCGCTGGCGCTTTCCGAAGTGATCCCGCAGCTCCAGTCCGGCGGCCTCGACGGCATGCTGGTGGGCGTGCCGATCCTCACCGCGTTCAAATATTACGACGTCGGCAAATACATCCTCGACCTGCATTTCGCCGAAGTGGTCTCCGTCACCGTCGTCAATGAGGACTGGTTCCAGATGCAGAGCGAAGACACCAAGGCCGCCATCATCGAAGCCGGTCGTGCCGCCGAGGAAGCGGTCTACCCCTGGGGCGTCGAAAACGTAGACCGTTCCTACGCCACCTGGACCGAAAACGGCGGCGTCATCACCCAGCTGCCGCCGGAAGAACAGACCCAGATGGAAGAAGGCTTCGCCACGCTTGCAGCCGAACTGCTGGAAGGCCAGCCGGAAGTGAAGGCCGAATATGAAAGGCTCCACGACCTGGTTGAAGCATCCAAGGCCCAGTAAAAGCCAATCTCACGGAAAACTGCATGTTCCCACGCCCCGAGCACGCAAGCCGTGCCCGGGGCTTTTTGTTGCGCGGCGGCGAGACCAGTCGCCCCTTTCGACGGTCCTGCCTTCGGCCACCCGGCGACCGGTGCGCCATATGAAAATGGCCGGGGTTTCTCACCCCGGCCATTGCGGCACGGACCAGTATGCCTTTTCAGCTTTTGAAAGGTAGGCAGCGCACCCGCCCCGAAACGTCTCTTAATTGGCTGGCGTCCAGACCAGATCTTCCAGATCCGTTTCCGCGCCCAGCATGCCCTCGACCGAGGCGGCATCGACCCAGAACTGCATCTCGTTCGGATCGACGTCGGTATCCCAGACGCCGAGCTCCATGCTCTGCACGACCGCCGGCGGGATCTTGGTGTTGGCGGCAATCGTGTCACGCGCGATCTTCGGATCGCCGTTGAAATCGTCGATCGCCTTGTCGATCGCATCGACGAAGGCGACGGTCAGCTCTTCGTTTTCCTCGATCCATGGCGTCATCGCCACCACGCCCGACAGCACCGCAGGCGACTTCACCTCGGTAAAAAAATGTCCGAGAACCGTGGCGCCATCGGCTTCGGCAAGCGTCACGAAGGGCTCCACGGCCCCCACCACCGTCACCGAACCGGAGCGGGCGGAGGCGATCATTTCGGGAAAGGGAATTTCCTGGAACTGGACGGTGTCAAGATCGACGCCCGCATCGCGCAGCCACGCCCGCATCATGGTCCAGTCGGTATTGTAGCTGAGATTGGTCGCCACCGACTTGCCCGCAAGATCGGCGGGACCCTTGATCTCGGGATCGAAGGTCAGCGCCGCGTGGACCGGACTTTCCTCGGTCTGTGCGAAATTGAACGACACATAGGTCGCCGGGATGCCGGCATTGCGGGCGTTGAGCACGCCAAGCGCATCGGAAATGCCGAATTGCAGGCTGCCGGATTGAAGCGCGGGAATAATCTCGCCGCCGCCCGCCATGGTCACGAGTTCGACCTCGAGACCTGCGTCGGCGAAATAGCCGGCATCGCGGGCCCGCCACAGATAGGCATAGACGCCGACGGGAATATAGCCGACGCGGACCTTGGTCAGGTCCTGCGCTACGGCAGGCTGCGGCAGGGTCGACATCGCGGTCACGGCCATCGCGGCCGAAACGATCAGTGTTTTCAAAGTTTTATACATCGATTTGTTCTCTCTCTGGTGAAGTTTTTCTGATCTTCTTTTTGTTATTGGGGGCGGCTCAGACAGCCGCCCCGGCTTGCCGACGCACCGATGTGTAAACATGGTGACGCAGTTCGAGGAAACGCGGGCTCTCCTTGGTGGCGAGTTGATCGCGCGGTTTGGGAAGATCGACGATCACCTCCTCCACTACGCGTGCGGGCCGGGTCGACAGAACCACGACGCGATCGCCCATGAACACCGCCTCGTCGATGTCATGGGTGACCAGAAGCGCGGAAATGCCGCGTTCGGCGACCAGTTTCATCAACAGGTCCTGAAGGTCGATCCGGGTCTGGGCATCCACCGAGGCAAAGGGTTCGTCGAGCAACAGCAGCCCCGGCGAGGACACCAGCGAACGCGCCAGCGCGCAGCGTTGCTGCATGCCGCCCGATATCTGCCAGGGGTGAAGATCGGCGGCATGGGAAAGACCGACGGCATCGATCGCGTCATCCACCATCGCCGCCTTCTTTGCCCGATCCCGTTCGCGCAACCCGAAACCGACATTTCCGCGTACGGTGAGCCATGGAAACAGGCTGCGATTATAGTCCTGGAACACGATCGACAGCCATTCCGGCGGCCGGGTGAAGCTTTCGCCCCGGTGCGAGACGCCGCCGGCATCCGGCCTCATCAGGCCCGACAGACAGCGCAGAAGCGTGGTCTTTCCGCAGCCGGAGGGGCCGACCACCGACAGAAATTCGCCTTCTGTCTGGGCGAAATCGACGCCGCCGAGGACCGGAGTCGGGTTGCCGGCATAGGCCTTGGTCAAATTCTCGGCTTTCAGGAGTTCAGTGCCCATCGTCGTTTCCGTCCGTGTCAAAGGTGTCATTTTGCGCCCTCTCTCCAACCGATGTGCCAGCGCAGCACCCGGCGCTCCACGGCGAGAAGCGCCAGTGTGAGGACGATGCTGATCGTGCCGATGGCGAGAACGCCGCCGTAGACCTTCGCGCTCTGGAACAGGCGTTGCGCGCGCAACATCGCCACCCCGATCCCGTTGGTCGCGGCCATGAGTTCGGAAATGATCATCATGATCAGCGCCATGCCGAGCGCGATGCGCAGGCCCGCAAAGATCGCCGGCAGGGTCGCGGGCAGTATCACGCGGCAGGAAACCATTACCGGTTTCAGCCCCTCGATCTTCGCCACATCGAGCAGAAGCGGCTCGATCCGCCTCGTGCCATCGAGCGTGGCAAGCAGCACGGGAAAGAAAGACCCGAAGGCAATGATGAAAATCCGCATGCCGTCGGTCGGCCCGAGGATCACAAGCGCGCCGGGAAGAATGGCGACCGCGGGAATGAAGCGCAGGAATTCGAGCGTCGGACGCGTCCAGTCGATGAGGCCGCGCGCCTGTCCCAGCGCCAGCCCGAACACGACACCAAGCCCGGCGCCGATCCCGAAGCCGGCAAGCAGGCGATACAGGCTGGGCCAGGTCGCCTGCGTGAGAAGCGGCGCCTGGAAATAGGAAAGCCATGCCTCGATGATCGGGCCGATCCGCGGCAGATAGGGCGCGGGATGGGCGATCGCGGCCCATTGCCAAACAGCCACGAGGAGCGCGATGAACAGCCCCTGTACGAACAGGATCGTCAGTTTTTGGCGATCAGGCAAGATGCTCTCCACTCCATGGAAACAGAGCGCGTTCGATGCGCAGGAAGACCATGTTGATCGCCTGCCCCATGATCCCGGCGCAAAACACCACCGCCCACATTTCCGCGGTCTGCCCGGAAAGCCGCGCGGCCTGCAGCACCGCGCCCAGTCCCGGCCGGCCGGTCAAAAGTTCCACGGTGATCGACAGCGCCAGCGCCACGGAGGCGGCGATCCGGGTTCCGGTGGCAATCGATGGCAAGGCGGCGGGAAGCACGATGCGCAGGATCCGGCCCGCCTGCCCGAGGCCCCAGACCCGGCCGACATCGAAATAGCGCGGATCGATGGCCTCCACGCCCTGGCGCGCGGCAAACAGGATCGGCCAGATACTGGCAAAGGTAATCAGCGAGACCTGCATCGCGACACCGATCCCGAGCGCCATCAAGGCCACCGGGATGAGCGCGACGGACGGGATCGGCCGCAGGAATTCCAAGGTCGGCCGGCTCGCCCGTTCCAGCCAGGGAACGAGCGCTAGAAGAATGCCGAGCGCTGTCCCGAGCACCAGGGCGACGGCCATGCCGATCGCCCACGACAACAGGGTCTGAAGCGCCGCGAGAATGAGCGTGCCGTTGGCAACCTGCACGACGAAGGAGCGAAGAATGGCGACGACCGACGGCAGATCGCGCGGGTCGACCACCCCGCTCAGCCGGAGCATTTCCCAGAAGACCACCAGCGCCAGCGCCCCGACCAGCCCCTTGGCCGCCTTGCCGATCTGCCATCCCCGGCGGGAGCCGGGCAAGCCGACATCAGCCATGAGGCCATTCCCCGGCCCGGGGGTAAGACACGTAGAATGCGGACTGGACCAAAACAAACTCCTTCAGAATTCAACCTTTGATGTTGCACGAGAAGGGTCGCCGCGTTCACGACTCTTGTTGGTTGCGGAAGTCTATCCGAGGATCATAAGATATTCATATTATAAATTTGTATTACAATTTTAATTCTGTCAACGTTTGACATCGTCGACAGCATCGAACGTCTGAAGAGGCAGGTTCAGCGGGAGGCAAGCCATCCCGGCGAGCGCCAGGATGGCTGCGAATATACTTGATCGGCAAGGCAACACGCCGGCCGGAGCGCTCGTCCCTGAAACTGGAAATGCCGGTTTCGCTGCGCGCCCACGCGCTTCAGACCGTCAGCAGGGCTGACGGTCTGCAACTCCTGTCCGGTCACAGCGCGCTGGAAAAATGCATCGCCACTCCGGCGCCGGTTGGCCGATTTTCGGGTTCGTCATCAGGCCGCCGCCGCACGGGCTCGGCCGAGCGTCGACCTCGGTGACCAAACCATCGTCAGGCCGAGCGTTTTCGGCGCGTTTCGAGCATGTCGAGCGCGACATCGACGATCATGTCTTCCTGGCCGCCGATCATCCGGCGCTCGCCGAGTTCGATCAGGATGTCACGCGCATCAACGCCGTAGGTCTTCGACGCGTTTTCGGCGTGGCGCAGAAAGCTGGAATAGACGCCGGCATAGCCGAGCGACAGGCTTTCGCGATCAACGCGCACCGGCCGCTCCTGCAACGGACGCACCAGATCGTCGGCGGCATCCATCAGCGCGAACAGATCGCAGCCCGTGTCGATCTCCATCCGGTTCAGGACGGCGATCAGCACTTCGAGTGGCGCATTGCCGGCCCCGGCGCCCATGCCGGCAAGCGAGGCATCGACGCGCGCCGCACCCGCCTCGATGCCGGCAACGGCATTGGCAACGCCCAGCGACAGATTGTGGTGGGTGTGGACGCCAACCTCGGTTTCAGGCTTCAGTGCCGCGCGCAGCGCCGTCACGCGTTGGCGATACTGATCCGGCAGCAGCGCGCCGGCGGAATCGGTCACATAGACGCATTCCGCGCCATAGCTTTCCATGAGCTTCGCCTGCTCGGCAAGCTTTGCAGGCTCCGCCATATGCGCCATCATCAGGAAGCCGACCGTATCCATGCCGAGCGCGCGCGCCGCCTCGATATGCTGGCGCGAGACATCTGCCTCGGTGCAATGGGTCGCGATCCGCACCGAACGCGCGCCGGCCTGATGGGCCTGTTCGAGCTCGTGCACGGTTCCGATGCCGGGCAGCAGCAGAACGGTGACGGCGGCGTTTTCGCACACCTCGGCAACCGCCGCGATCCATTCAACATCATCATGACGGCCAAAGCCGTAATTGAAAGTCGAGCCCGCCAGACCGTCGCCGTGGGTGATTTCGATGGCGTCGACCCCGGCCCGGTCCAGCGCGCGGGCGATGTCGCGGACATCGTCGAGACTGTATTGATGGCGCATCGCATGCATGCCGTCACGCAGCGTCACATCCTGAATATAGAGTTTGTCCTTGTTGGCTCGGCTCATCACGCGGCCCTTTCCCTGATGTTTTTCGCGGCCCAGTGATTGGCGGTTCTGAGCGCCGCGGACGTCATGATGTCGAGGTTTCCGGCATAGGCCGGCAGATAATGGGCCGCCCCTTCCACCTCCAGAAAGATCGTGGTCTTCAGCCCCGTCGCGAGACCAATGCCCGGTATCCGCACCGGCTGGTTGTCGCCGAACTCCTCAAACTGCACGCGCTGCTTCAGCCGGTATCCCGGCACGTACTCACGGACCGTCTCGGCCATCTCGGCGACGGAACGCTCGATATCGTCCCGCGACGCCCCCTGCGACAGCACGAAAACGGTATCGCGCATGATCAGCGGCGGTTCGGCCGGGTTGAGAATGATGATCGCCTTGCCGCGTTCGGCCCCGCCCAGAAGCTCGATCGCCTTCGAGGTGGTTTCGGTGAACTCGTCGATATTCGCGCGGGTTCCGGGACCAGCGGATTTCGAGGCGATCGAGGCAACGATTTCACCATAGACGGTGCGGCGGGAGACCCGCGCCACGGCATGGACCATCGGGATCGTCGCCTGACCGCCGCAGGTGACCATGTTGACATTGGGCTCGTCGATATTGGCATCGCCGTTGATCGCCGGAATGGTGAACGGGCCGATCGCGGCCGGCGTGAGATCGATGACCTTCTTGCCGTCCCTTTGCAGGAGGGCGTTGTTGGAGACATGCGCGCGCGCCGAGGTCGCGTCGAAAACGACCTGGATATCCCTGTATTCCGGCATTTTCAGAAGACCTTCAATGCCTTCATGGGTGGTCGCCACGCCGAGCCGCTTTGCCCGCGCCAGGCCGTCGGACTGCGGATCGATGCCGACCATGGCGCCCATTTCAATCACGTCCGAGGTGCGCATCACCTTGATCATCAGGTCCGAGCCGATATTCCCGGAGCCGATGATCGCGCATTTGATCTTTTCCGTCATGACCTGTCCTTTTCCGTCAATCCTTCGTCCGCCCGGTCAGGCGGCGACCGCCACAAGGCGGCTCAGCTTTTCGTCATCATCGAGGAGTTCCGCGCTTGTCGACTGATGGACGATCCGCCCGCGATCGAGCACGATGGCGCGCGCCGTCATCGACAGCGCCAGACGCGCATGCTGTTCGACGACGATCACCGAGAGCCCCCTGTCGCGGATCAGCGCCCGCACGACATCGGCCAGTTCCTGAATGATGATCGGCGCGAGGCCCTCCATCGGCTCGTCGAGCAGCAGCAGGCGCGGATTGGTCATCAGCGCGCGGGCAATCGCCAGCATCTGCTGTTCGCCGCCGGAAAGCTGGTTGCCCATATTGGCGCGGCGTTCCTTGAGGCGCGGAAAGACCTCGTAGACTGCGGCGATATCCCATGGTCCCGGTCGCGCCACCGTCGTCAGGTGCTCCTCGACGGTGAGCGAGGGAAACATCGCCCGCTCCTGCGGCACCCAGCCGAGACCGGCATGGGCGCGTTTGTGCGTGGCAAGCGAGGTGATATCGGCGCCGTTGAAACGGATCACGCCCGCCCGATGGCGCGTCAGCCCCATCAGCGTGCGCATCAGCGTCGACTTGCCGACGCCATTGCGGCCTAAAAGCGCGATACTGTCGCCGCCTGCCATGGAAAACGAGACATTGTCGAGCACGCTGGCCTCGCCATAACCGGCGCAAACGCCCTCAAGGGTCAGAAGATCAGTCATGGCCGCCCTCCCCGAGATAGACTTCGCGCACGCGGCGATCGCTCATGATCTCGTCCGGCGTCCCCTCGGTCAGCACCCTGCCCGAAACCAGCACGGTGATGCGCTCGGCAAAGCGGCGCACCAGTTCCATGTCGTGCTCGATGAACAGAATGCTGACATCGGCGGGCAGTCTGGCGATGACGTTGAAGACCTCGGTGCTTTCGCCCGCCGGAATGCCGGCCGCCGGCTCATCAAGCAGAAGAATGTGCGGTCTGGACGCCAGCGCCAGCGCAATCTCGACCAGCCGCTGCTTGCCATAGGCAAGCGTCTCGACCGTGCTGCCGGCCTGGTTTTCAAGCCCGAGATCCTGGATCAGGTCGAGCGCTTCCTCGATTTCGGCCGTATGGCTTTGCAGCGGGCGGAACCAGTGGCGCGTAAGCCCCTTGCGCTCCAGTATCGCCAGCAGCACGCTTTCGAGAACCGTGAGCTTGGGAAACAGCGTGTTGATCTGGAACGTGCGGGCCATGCCCTTGCGCACCCGCTCTTCCTGCGAGGTCTGCGTCACATCCTCGCCGCCGATGAACACCTTGCCGGCGGTCGGTTGCAACACGCCGGTCAGCATGTTGATGAAGGTGGTCTTTCCCGCGCCATTGGGCCCGATCAGCGCATGACGCGCGCCGGTGGGCAGGGCGAAGCTGATATCGCTGTTGGCCTGGAAACCGCCCCAGCTTTTCGACAGGCCTTCGGTTGCCAGTGCAAAGCCCGCGCTTTTGGAAAGGAAACTGGTATCGTGCTTCATTCCGCCGGCTCCCTCTTGCGCAAGGTCGGAGGGCCTTTCGATGCGATGAAGCGTGCCAGATCGCTGGCGCCGCCGGTCAGCCCACCGCGCAGGAAAAACACCACCGCCATCAGCAGAACGCCCATCCAGAACTCCCAGTAGACCGGATCGACCTCATTGAGGAAATCATGGGCGACCACGAACACGGCCGTGCCGATCACTGCGCCGTAAAGCCTGCCCGTGCCGCCAAGAACCAGCATCACCAGGAATTCGGCCGAACGAGTAACCGAAAGGGAATCGACGCCAACGAATTGCGTCGTCTGGGCCATCAGACCACCGGCAATGCCGGCAATGCCTGCCGAAAGCGTGAAGGCGACCTGCAGCCGGTTGTTGACCGACGCGCCAAGGGCGGGCATCCGGTTGACGCCCTCGCGGATGGCGCGCAGCGACAGGCCGAGCGGCGAGGCGGCAAAAAACTTCAGCGCGACAAAGACGATCACGAGGACCGCATAGGCATACCAGTAGGCGGTGTTGCCGAAGAAATCGAACTCGAAGAGGCCGAAGATCGGCGCCATCTCGATGCCGGAAAGCCCGTCCACGCCGCCGGTCACGCCGCTCATGCGATTGGCGATTTCATAGGCGACGAGACAGATGCCGAGCGTCACCATCAACCGGGTCAGATCCTTGCCGCGCACGACGAGAAAGCTCGTCAGATAACCGATCGCGAGCGTCAGCGCGCCTGCGATCAGAAGCCCGCTCAAAGGCTCGCGCCAGCCATGGACGGACAGAAGCCCCGCCGTATAGGCGCCTATGCCGAAGAAGGCGGCATGGCCGAGCGACACGATCCCGGCATAGCCGAGCACCAGATCAAGGCCCAGAACCGCGATGGCATAGGTCATCAGCGACAGGGCGAGCGCCCGGTCGTAGGGGAACAGGAAATAGAGGGCGGCCGGCAGCAGCCAGAAGAGAATTTCAGCAAGGCGCGGCCGCGGCGACGCCAGCCTCTGGACGGCCTGAAAACGGATCGTCATGCGCGTTTACCCCCAAGTCCGTTGGGAAACGCGATCAGCAGCACGATCATCATGACATAGATGATGAAAGCGCCGATTTCCGGCACGAAATATTTGCCCGCGACATCGAAAACGCCAAGGAGCAGTGCCGCGATCAACGGGCCCTTGATCGAGCCGGCGCCGCCGACAACCACGACCAGCAGGAAATAGACCATGTATTTCAGCGGGAAGGACGGGTCGAGGCCCAGCACCTCCACGCCCAGCGCGCCGCCAAGGCCGGCAAGGCCGGTGCCTAGCGCGAAGCACAGTGCAAACACCAGATTGACATTGATGCCGAGGCCGGCCGCCGCATCCTGATTATCGACGGCGGCGCGGATTTCCGCGCCGAAGCGGGTCTTCGACAGCATCAAATGCAGCGCCAGCGTGACGACGGCGACAAACGCGATCAGCAGCAGCCGGTATTTGCCGAAGTCGACGCCCATGAACCGGACCTGCCCTTGCAGCATGTCCGGGATTGCGACCAATTGCTGCGAGGCGCCGAAGAAATAGTGCGCGGCTGCAATCGAGGAGAACACGAAGCCGACGGTAAACAGCATCTGGTCGAGATGCGGGGCCTTGTAGAGCCTTTGAAACAGAAGCCGCTCGGCAACGATGCCGCAGAACCCGGCGGCCAGAAAGGCGAGCGGCAGGGTCGCCAGAAACGGAATGCCCGCCCTGTTGGCCAGATAGACGCTCGCATAACCGCCGATCATGGCGAACGATCCATGGGCCAGATTGATGAAATTCATCAGTCCCATGGTGATGGAAAGCCCGACGCCGACCAGAAACAGCAAGCTGCCATAGGCCAGTCCGTCGAAGAGAATGCCGACAATATTACCTGCCATTCAAAGCTCCGAAAAAGGAAGGCGGGCGGCAAAGCCGCCCCGCCCCAGGCCTCAGGGCGTCATGTCCCGGCTTTCGGGAAATTCGAAGAACTCGACATTGGCGAGATTGCCGTCGACCGCCTCGACCTTGCGGACATAGATGGTCTGAACGATGTCGCGGTTTTCCGGATCGATGGTGATCGGTCCACGCGGGCTTTCTATGGTCGCGCCCTTCAGCGCCTCGGCAATGGCCGGCCCCGAGGCATCGCCGCCGGTCTTTTCCAGCGCGTAGTAAAGCGCGGCCATGCCGTCATAGGCGGAAACCGAGAGGAAGTTCGGCCAGGGGCCATCGGGGTTGTCGGCAAGATAGGCCTCCACGAATTCCCGATTGAGGTCGGAATCATGCGCCATCGCATAATGGCCGGTGGTCACCACGCCAAGGCCGGCCTCGCCGGTCTGGCGGATGGTCAGCTCGTCGGTGAGGTCGCCCGTGCCGAGCATGGTGATGCCCGCCTCCTTGAGGCCGCGCTGGTCAAATTCCTTGATGAAGTTGATCGTCGCCTCGCCCGGCGGCAGCCAGACGAACACCGCGTCCGGCTTGGCATCCTTGATCCGCTGGATGAACGGCGCGAAATCCGGGTTCTGCGCCGGAACCCGCAGGCTGCCGGCGACGGTGCCGCCATTGGTCGTCAGCCCGCGAATGAAGGCGGTTTCCGCATCGTGACCGGCGGTGATGTCGGCCACCAGCGTATAGACGTTTTCATAACCCTGTTCGGCGGCAAAGCGGCCGGCCGGCTCGGTGATCTGCGGCAGGGTCTGGCCGACGCGGATCATATAGGGATTGGCATCGGTGATATGCGACGATGATGCGTTCATCACGATCATTGCCGTTTTGGTTTTCTCGGCCAGCGGCGCGGACGCCATGGCTGACGCCGTGAAGGTGAAGCCTGCCAGAACGTCGACACGATCGCGCACCAGAAGATCCTGAACGGCCCGGCGGGCGCGATCGGGGGCGATGCCGCCGTCATCCTTGACGATCAGTTCGATCTTCTTGCCTGCAACCTCATCGCCATGCTGCTTCATGAACAGGTCGATGCCGTTCTGCATCTGGGTGCCGTAAATGCTGAACGGCCCGGACAGCGACAGAACCACGCCTACCTTGACGGTATCATCCGCGGCGAAGGCGGGAAGCCCCGCGGTCAATGCGGTCGCGACCAATGCCGCGCCGAGAAAATGTCTGCGTTTGATCATTTCGGTCTTCCTCCTCAAAAAAAGATGGCGGGACCCGGTCTCCTCCTTGAGAACCTGGCCCGGCTTGCTGTTCAGTCCTGATTGTTGCCGAAAGCGGCGCGCACCGATCCAAGGCCTTCAATGTCGGCCTCAAACTGGTCTCCGGGCGAAACCGGAACCATGGGACCGAGCGCGCCGGTCATGATGAGATCGCCCGCCAGAAGCGGCGTGCCGAAGGCGGCCATCTTGCGCGCCAGCCACAGCGCCGCGTTGAGCGGATGGCCGAGGCAGGCCGCCCCGGAACCGGTCGACACCGTTTCGCCGTTGCGGGTCATCGCCATTGAAAGGGTCTTGAGATCAAGGCCGGCAAGCGGCGCCGGAACGCCGCCCAGAACCACGAGCCCGGACGATGCGTTGTCGGCAACCGTGTCGTTGAAGCGGATATTCCAGTCCGCGATCCGGCTGCCGACGACCTCGATGGCGGGAAGGGCGAAATCGACGGCGCGGATCAATTCGACCAGCGTCGTATCGACCGCCGGGAGGTCAGCCTTCAGCACCAGCGCGATTTCCGCCTCCGCCTTCGGCTGCATCACCCGCGCAAACGGCATTTCCTCGTCATCGCCATAGATCATGTCGGCGAAAAGCGTGCCGAAATCCGGCTGATCGACGCCAAGCTGCGCCTGCACGGCCCTGGCCGTCAGCCCGATCTTGCGGCCGACGATCCGGCGACCGGTCGACACCCAATGCTCGACATTGGCGCGCTGCACCGCATAGGCGGTCTCGCCGCCATCATCGGGCATTGCATCGCGGATCGGGGCGATAGGCTTTGCCGTTTCCTCGGCGGCAAGAAGCGCGCCCGCGAGTTGCCGGACCAGTGCGGCATCGACCATGATCACGCCTCCTTCGCCAGCGCCATTGGCTGCGGCTTGCCGGGATAGGACATGGCGCGCGCCAGCGAACGCGAGACCTCGGTCACCGTCAGCGGCGTGGCCGTGGCCGCGACCACGCGGTCGGGCCGCAGGAAGACCACGGATTCCGGCCAGTTGCCGAACCATTCCTTCAGCCGCCCCTGCTGATCGCCGATCTCGATAACGCCGTTCACCGCGTCGGTTCCGAAGCCGAGCGCCTCATCGGGCCTGACGCCGAGCTGCACGTCCGGCTTGACGCAGATGAAGACCGCGCCCAGCGCCTGCCACATCGCGATCTGGTCGGCATCCATATATTGCAGCGGGTTGTTGCCCCAGGAGAGGATCGCGAAATTGGGGCCGATCAGGTCGTCCATGCGCCGGACCTCGCCCGTGGTGGTGCGCACCCGCGGCTGGATGAACAGGCGGCCGACCGGGCTTTCCTTGCTTTTGACGCGGCTCGGCACCAGCGCGCCTTCGGTAAAGCGCGGCATCGGCTTGAAGCGCATCTCGATGATGTAGCGCTTGACGGCGGGGAACAGGTTTAAAAACCAGGTCACGCCATCGCGCACCGTGCCGAGAAACGCATAGGGCGGATTGAACACCTTGCCGACCATGACCGAGAGATCGATCATCGCCTTGGCATGGCTGCGCCGCTCGCTCTCATAGGTATCGAGAAGGTCCGGGCCCAGGCGGCCGTTTACCACCATTGCCAGCTTCCACCCGAGATTGGCGGCGTCGCGAATGCCGCTGTTATAGCCCTGCCCCTGCCAGACCGGCATGATGTGGGCAGCGTCTCCGGCAAGCACGACCCGCCCGACGCGAAAGCGGTTGGCAAGCCGCGCATTGTGATTGTAGATCCGGCGGCGGATAAGCTTGGCCTCTTCCGGCTTTTCCAGCACCTTGGCCAGCAGGCTGCGCATGACGTCGGGGCGTTCGAAATGCGCGTCATCCTCGTCCTTCATCACCATGAATTCGAAACGGCGCACGCCGTGCGGCAGGGCGGCGGAAACGTAGGGCCGCTTCGGATCGCAGACCAGGTAGATATTGGGCGTGCCGACGGGATCATTCTCGACATCAACGACCATCCACTTGTTGGCGGCGGTCTTGCCCTCGAAGGCAAGTCCCAGCGCGCTGCGCACCGGACTCCGGCCGCCATCGGCGCCGACCAGATAATCCGCTTCGATGGTGAAGGGCCCGTCCGGGCCTTCCACCGTCGCGACCACGCCATCGGCATCCTGCTTCAGGCTTTGGAATTCTGTCGAGAACAGGACCTTCACATGGCTGTAGCGGGAAAGCCCTTCATAAAGAATCCGGTCGGCCTGCGGCTGGATGAAGGCATTGCGGCGCGACCAGCCAAACTCGTCGGTTTTCGGCTCGAGAGAAGCCCAGCAGCGACCTTTCGCGGTCAAAAACCGCATCCAGTGCAGCGGCGTGGTATGCGGCTCGATCCTGTCGGCAAGCCCGATGCCCTGCATCGTGCGCATCGCCTCATCGTCGATGCCGATGGCGCGCGGATAATCGATCAGCTCCGGCAGCGCCTCGATCACGATCGTCTCGACGCCGTAGCCGCCAAGATAGTTGGCAAGCGTCAGGCCGACGGGGCCCGCGCCGGCAATCAGCACCCGCGTCCTCATCGGCGTCGCTTTTGCGGTCGCAGCCATTGCACTGGCATCGAGGCGTGAACTGGCGGGAATTGTCATGATCTGGCTCCTCGGTCTCATCGTCCGGGAGACGTTCTCCTCCGCGCCCCGGCAATGCAGATGAGCTATCAGCAGGCTTGCCAAGTGAACAATGATCATGAGAGATATGTGCACATAGTGCACAAAACCGGAGAGCAAAATGGGAGAGGCAAGCCAAACGCCGTACAAGCCCGTTCAGGGACTGTCGCGCGGCCTCGCGCTGTTGCGGTCTCTCAATCAGGCCGAGGGCGGCTGGGCAACCGTGCGGGAGTTGAGCGCGGCGACAGGGCTGCATCGCACGACGGTGCGCCGGCTTCTGGAAACGCTACAGAACGAGGGTTTGGTGCGCCGATCCGCCTCCGACGACAGCTACAGGCTGACGGCCGGCGTCTACGGCCTGAGCGACGGCTACAATGAAGACGAGTGGATTTCGGAAGCAGCCTCCGCCGTGCTCGGCGAACTGCTGGTAAAGGTGGTCTGGCCCTCGGACCTGGCAACGCTTGACGGGCTTTCCATGCAGGTGCGCGAGACCACGCACCGTTTCAGCCCGCTGTCGTTTCACAAGGTCACGGTGCGCCGCCGCCTGCCATTGACCACGACGGCGCTCGGGCGCGCCTATCTCGCCTTCTGTCCGGATGAGGAACGCGAAAAACTGCTGGCGGGCCTTGCGCGGCAGCCGGGCTCGCTTCTGGCGGAGCCGTCGGCGCGGAGCGCCTTCGAGACGCAGCTCGGCGACTACCGGAAGAACGGCTACGCATTTGCCAATGGCGACTGGCCCCGCGAGCAGAAGATCATGGCGCTCGCGGTTCCGGTCATGCAGGGCGACAAGGTGGCCGGCTGCATCAATGTCGTGATGCTGCGTTCGGCCATGAGCCTGTCGCAGGCATGCGAGAAATATCTCGCGCCGCTTCGGGAAGCGGCGCGTAAGGTCGAAGACTATTTGGCCGGGGCGGGGACGAGCTCATTGCGATAAAGCCCGGCGCAGCCGGTGGTGTCGCGGCCGCGGCTGCCCGTCGATGTATCGATGGGATCGCCATACCAGGTCATGCCGTCGGGAAAGGCTTCCTGTTCCCATTCGATCGCCTTCCAGTCGGGATCGAAAATCAGGTAGCCGCCGGCGTAGAGCTCGACGCGGTGGTCGGACCCCGGATCATGGATATAGAGATACATCGCCTGGCCGATGCCGTGCTTGCCCGGCCCGACGCCATAGGAAACGTCGAGATCGCGCAGCGTATCGGCAGCCGTCAAGACGTCGGAAAAATCCTGCAGGTTGAAGGCGATGTGATGAAGTTGGGCGGTCTTGTTCAGGCCGTTGGCGACAATCGCCAGATCGTGAACCTGCGGCGTGACCGACATCCAGGAAGCCAGGACGGTTCCCGGCCGGTTCGGCAGATGGGCAAACTCGCGGCGTTTGAAACCGAGCGTATCGCGCACCCAGCTTTCGGCCTGATTGATGGTGTCCGGCGAGGTCTGGATATTGAAATGGTCGATCCGGCGCACGCCGAGGCCACGGCGTTTCGAGCTATTGGACGGCAGGCGAGAGCGGATGCTTTCCGGCGCCAGCGGCTTTTCCATGTCGTAATAAAGTTCGAACGGATGACCGCCGCCGGGCAGAAGGAAACGGATCGCTTCGCCGCGTCCGGCTTCGGCTCCGGCCGGAACCTTGAGAACCTCGATGCCCTGCCGGGTCAGCTCCTCATGGAACAGCGCGACATCCTGCGGGCGCTTGACGCGGAATGAGAACGCATTGACGACGGCCTCTTCCTGTTCGGTCAGAACCAGGGAATGATGCCCGAGTTCCTGATAGCAGCGCAGATAGGACACATTGCCCTTGCGCTCGACCTCTTCCATGCCCAGCGTGTCGCGGAAGAAGAACAGCGACTTTTCGATATCTTTCGTGCCGAGGTTGACCGTGCCGCATTGGGCAATCTGCGGGCCGGGGTCAAATTGATCTGAAAATGCCATGGAAAGCCTCCCTGAAAATGGCAACACTGTTCCGGCCGGGAAACCGCCTGCGGGCTTCCTGGACATTGCGTCCCGGCCGCGACATGCGCGGCGCTGGCCTTCGATCATGAAAACGGTGCGCGAACGCCGCTCCTCACAGCATTGGGTCCGCGTCGTCTGCTTTTCACTGGCTAACAGAGGCAAAACGAACCGGACAATCGCCAAATCGGCCCCGTGCACAATGTGCACAGCATGGGCTGGCCGTTTGCGCAGGCCGGGGCGAGATCGCTAGTTTCGCTTCGAAGAAAGCGCCATCACCGGAGGAGACCTCATGGCCCAGATATTCACGGCGGAAGCGACCAGCCGTTTCGCCGAGATCGCCCACGGCGACAGCACGTTGAAAATTCATTACAATGATTGCGACCCCGGCCTCGGCGGCGAGACCGTGATCATGCTCCACGGTTCCGGTCCAGGCGCCACGGGCTGGGCGAATTTCAATCGCAATATCCAGCCCCTGACCGACGCCGGCTATCGCGTCATGCTGATGGATTGCCCCGGCTGGGGGGAGAGCGACACGGTCATCTCCGAAGGCTCCCGCTCCGATCTGAACGCGCGGATGCTGAACGGCCTTGTCGAAAAACTGGCGCTCAAGAAGATACACATCATCGGAAACTCGATGGGCGGGCACAGTGCGGTTGCCTTTGCGCTCACGCATCCCGAAAAGATCGGCAAGCTGATCCTGATGGGGGGCGGCACCGGCGGCGTGAGCCTGTTCACGCCGCAACCGGCCGAAGGCATCAAGCTGATCGGCGCGCTTTACCGCAACCCCACCATCGAGAACCTGAAGAAGATGATGGAGGTTTTCGTCTTCGATCCGAGCGACCTCACCGAAGAGCTGTTCGAGACGCGATTGAAGAACATCCTGGCGCGCCGCGACCATCTGGAAAATTTCGTCAAGAGCCTGGCGATCAATCCGCGCCAGTTCCCCAATGTCGACCACCGGCTGCACGAAATCACCGCCGAAACGCTGATCGTGTGGGGTCGCAACGACCGCTTCGTGCCGATGGACACCGGCCTCAGGCTGGTGGCGGGCATAGAAAAGTCGGAGCTGCACGTCTTCAATCGATGCGGCCACTGGGTTCAGTGGGAACACGCCGACAAGTTCAACCGGATGGTGCTCGACTTTCTGTAACCTGCTGCCTTTGATGTCTTTGTTGGCAAGGGAGATTCGCGCCGGAACTGGTTAGATTCTCCCAATGCACCGGCGTCGAGCCGAAATACGCCATGAGCCTGTTCAGGCAGTCGACTGGCATGACGATTGCTCAGTATCTGATGCGCTGCAGGCTGGTGACGGCGCAGCGCCTGCTGCTCAGAAGCGAAAAGAACGCCGCCGCCATTGCCTTCGAAGCAGGGTTTGGCTCGGTCAGCCGCTTCTACACGGTCTTCCACGACCAGACCGGAATGTCGCCAAAACGCTTCCGCAACGCGTATAGCCTTGATGATCCGACGGGCAATACCAAGGGCCAGTGAGGAAAGGCAGGGCGCTCGGGATAGATCGCTCTATTCGCCGGTTATCTTCTGCTTCTCCAGAACTGGTTTCCGGAAGGCCGAACCGTCGGCGCCGGCCAGGTACAGGCTCGCCCGCACCAGCGCAACAAACAAGCGCTGTCGCTCGCGTTTTTGGTCCCATTCTACAAACCGGGGGAAATATTCGCCTAAGCCGGAAAAAGCGGTTGCCTTCATATCACGCGTTCGATAATCGTAATGATATTACATTACTAACCACCCGTCGGAATGAGAGCATTTCTATGGCCGAGGCCAGCCTGACCTGTCGCGACCTGACGCTTGGATATCACCGGCGTCCAGCCGTGCATCACCTGACCGGCGTTGTCGGCAAGGGCAGCCGGTTATCGGCGGCGACCGCTTCGGCAAATCGACCCTGATGAAGGACACTGTCGGATTGCCGCGGGCGCTTGGCGACCGTCAAAGTTACGTTATACCATAAAGGAGAGACAGATATGAAACGATGGACCCTTGGCGCCTCCGCGCTCGCGATTGCGCTTGGCGCGCCGGCGGCGTTTGCCGATGACCATAAGGACAGCGTCACCCTCTACCGCGTTTTCGTCGGCGACCATGCGGATGCGAAGGTTACGGCCTTCGACCTTGGCGAACCCGAGCATCGCTGGTCCTTCGACACCGCCGGCCAGAACAAGCTCTACGCCGTCAATGACGGCGCCGCCATCGTCGCCGTCCAGTCGGACAGTGATGCGGTTCACTTCATCGACAGCGGCATTGCACTGCGCGGCCATGGCGACCATGCCGACATCGATATCGAAGAGCCAGTCGCCATCGAGGGCAGCCTCACCGGCCCGCGCCCCTTCCACATCATCGATCACGACGGCAAGGTAGTGATCAACTTCGACAAGGGCGGCTGTGCCGCAATCGTCGATTCCCATGAACTTTCTCATGGCGAGATTGCAACCAGCGAACTGAAACAGGACCGCGCCCATCACGGTTTTGCCGCCCCTGTCGGCCAGTACTGGGTCACGACCGTCGCCACCGACACGCCGGTCGACGGCACCCGCATCGGCCTGCGCGCCGTCACCGAAGACGGCGATCCGACCGGCGATGTCGCGACCTGCACCGGCATTCACGGCGAGGCTTTCTCCGGCGCCTATCTGGCTGCCGGTTGCCAGGAAGGCGTACTGACCGTGACACCGGGCGAAGACGGCCCCGTCTTCGAGATGCTGACTTACCCCGACGATCTGCCGGAAGGCGAGACCACGGGCACCCTGCTTGGCGCGAAAAGCATGCAGGTGTTTCTCGGCAATTACGGCAAGGATGGCCTCGTCGTCATCGACCCGGCCGATGAGCCGCATTTCAGCTATATCGACCTGCCCTTCCGCCGCGTCGACTTCGCGCTCGATCCGGCGAATGCCCGCTACGGCTATGTGCTGACCGAAGATGGCAGCCTGCACCAGATCGACATTCTGGCCGCCAGCCTCACGACAAGCGCCAAGGTCACCGAGCCCTATTCGATGGATGGCCACTGGAACGACCCGCGTCCGCGCATCGCCATGGCTGGTGACGAGATCGTCATGAGCGACCCGAGTGCCGGGCTCATCCGCCGCATCGCCAAGGAGGACCTGACGGAAGTCGGCACCATCGACGTCGGCGGCATGCCCTACAATATCGCCGTTGCCGGCGGCAGCGGCATGGTGCATGAAGGCGAGCACGACGATCATGCCCACGATCATGGCGATCCGCAGATCTACAAGGGCTATTTCGAGGACAGCCAGATCGCGGATCGTCCGCTCTCCGACTGGGAAGGCGACTGGCAGTCGGTCTATCCCTATCTTCAGGACGGAACGCTCGATCCGGTAATGGCGCACAAGGCCGAGACCGGCACGATGACCGCCGAAGAATACAAGGCCTATTACGACACCGGCTACAAGACCGATGTCGAGCGCATCACCATCGAAGGCGACGTGGTCACCTTCTATCGGGATGGCGAGGCCGTTGAAGGCCACTACGAAAGCGACGGCTATGAAATCCTGACCTACGCCAAGGGTAACCGCGGCGTTCGCTTCATCTTCGAAAAGGCCGGAGGCGACGAAGCCGCGCCCAAGTTCATCCAGTTCTCCGACCACCGGATCGCACCGGCGGACGCCGATCACTATCACCTCTACTGGGGCGACGACCGCGCGGCCTTGCTGGAAGAGCTAACCAACTGGCCGACCTATTACCCGTCATCGCTCAACGCCGACCAGATCGTCGACGAAATGCTGGCGCACTGAGCCTTGCACGAAAGGTAGAAACAAGCGCTCGGCCTACATGGCCGGGCGCACCGCTTTGCCAACGAGGTGGGCGGCGATGTTCCTGCCTGCGATTTCACGGATCCGAAACGTCAGTGGATCATCGTGCGAATGCTGGAGAGGAAACGTCGGGTTCTCTCGTCCTCGGGCGCATCGAAGAATTGATCGGGAGCTGCGGTTTCGACAATCCCGCCGGCCTCCATGTAGACCACGCGGTCGGCGACCTGGCGGGCGAAGCCCATTTCGTGGGTGACGACCACCATGGTCATGCCGTCCTCGGCGAGTTCCACCATCACATCGAGGACTTCCCGGATCATCTCCGGATCGAGCGCCGATGTCGGTTCATCGAACAGCATGATCCGCGGGCGCATGCAGAGCGCGCGCGCAATGGCGACCCTTTGCTTTTGCCCGCCGGAAAGCTGCCCGGGAAACTTGGGTGCCTGGTCGAGAATCCGCACGCGCTTCAGAAAGGTTTCCGCAGCCGCCTCCGCTTCCGCGCGCGGCGTACGCCGCGACAGTATCTGCGGCAGAGCGCAGTTCTCGAGCACCGTCAGATGCGGAAACAGGTTGAAATGCTGGAACACCATGCCCGCGTCACGCCGGACCGCATCGAGATTGCGCAGATCGTCGCCGAGCTCGATGCCGTTGACAACAATCCGGCCCGCCTGATGCTCCTCGAGGCGGTTGATGCAGCGGATCAATGTCGACTTGCCCGATCCCGACGGCCCGCACACCACCACCTTCTCGCCCGCCGCAACCGTCAGCGAAACGCCCTTGAGGACATGGAAATCGCCGTAGAATTTGTCGATGTTGTCGATTTCAATCGCAGGTTTCATCCGTGTGTCCTTGCGGCTACGCCCCGTTCGAGATGGCGCGAATAGATTGAGATGGAAAAGCAGATGATGAAGTAGATCGCCGCGACGAACAGATAGGCCTCGGTGGAAGGCGCCGGCCATGCGGGATCGGTGCTGGCGCTGCGCGCCGCGCTCAGCATGTCGAACACGCCGACGATCAGCACCAGCGAGGTGTTCTTGATCATCACGATGGCGGTGTTGGTCAGCGGCGGGATCACGTTCTGGATCGCCTGCGGCAAAACGATGTGCCAGATCATTTTCCAGTAGGGAATGCCGAGCGCCTCGGCGGCCTCGATCTGCCCGTCATCCAGCCCCTGAAGGCCGCCGCGAATGACCTCCGCCAGATAGGCGGCGGCGAAGATCGTCAGCGCGGCAAGCGTCCGCCCCAGCTTGTCGACGGTCCATTCCGGCGGCAGGAGCAGCGGCAACAGGATCGCCGCCACGAACAGCAGGCCGACCAGCGGTAGACCGCGCACCAGTTCGATCACGAAAATGCTGATCGCGCGGGCAACCGGCAGTTTTCCCCGCCGCCCCAGCGCAAGCAGCACGGCCAGTGGAAAGGCGAGCCCGAGCGAAAGCACCGCCAGAAGCAGGGTCACCGGCAGGCCGCCCCATTTCGACGTCGGCACGTAGTCGAGACCCAGCACGCCGCCGCCCATCAGCACCAGCATGGCGGAAATGGCGAGGGCCCAGACCAGCAGCAGCCGCGCGTTCCACAATTTCGGCGACAGCGAAACAAGCACCATCGCGACGATCAGGACGATGACGATGGTCGCCCGCCATTGCGCCTGCGGCGGATAGAGGCCGAACAGGATCAGCCGCGCCTTGGCGCCGATAAAGGTCCAGCACGCCCCGCCGCCCTGGCATGCGGCCGGACCGCCGACCCAATGCGCGTCCAGTACGGCCCAGTTGAAGGCCGGGATGAGCCCGAGAAGGATCAGGACGGCCAGAAACGTGAGGAATGCCGACAGCAGATCACCGAACAGCAGCTTCAGAAGCGGCTTGCGCTTTGCCCTGGGCGGTTTCTGCGGTGCATCGGCAGCGGTGTTGAAGGTAATATCGGTCATCAGCGCACCACCAGCGCAACGCGCGCATTGTACCAGTTCATGAAGACGGAAACGGAGAGCGAAATGCTGAGGAAGACCGCCAGCATGATCAGGATGCTCTCGATGGCCTGGCCGGTCTGGTTGATCACGGTGTTGACCACGAGACCGAGTTCGGGATAGCCGACCGCCACGGCAAGCGTGGTGTTCTTCACGGTGGAGAGATATTGCGAGGTCATGGGCGGCACGATGATCCTCAGCGCCTGCGGCAGGATGATCCGGAACATGATGTGGCGTTCGCTGAGCCCCAGCGCCCTGCCGCCTTCCCACTGGCCCTTTTCGACGGCGTCGATGCCGCCGCGGATGATTTCGCCGATGAAGGCGGAAGTGTAGATCGTCAGGCCGGTGATGATCGCGGCGAATTCGGGCGAAAGCACCATACCGCCCCTGAAATTGAACCCCTTCAGGGCCGGAGCCTCAAGGCCGACCGGATGGCCGAGCATGCCGGAGAGCCCGACAACGACTGCCACCCAGAGGCAGACAGAGAGGCCGACGCTCGCGGCTTTTACCGACAGGCGCTTTCCGACGGAAAGCTTGAAGCCGGCGACGAGCGCAATGACCATCAAGATCGCCGCGACGATCAGCAGCATGCTGGCGCCCGGGCCGAGCGTCAGGGCCGGCGCATAGACGCCGCGAATGGAGAGAAACACGCCAGGCAGCGGATTGAGCGCCTCGCGCGGAACCGGAAACAGCGACGTGGCGATCGCATACCAGAAGAGAAGCTGGACGATGAGCGGAACGTTGCGCAGCACGGTGACATAGGTACCGGCAAAACGCGACAGCAGCGGATGGGCGGAGCGACGCGAGAGCCCGACCACCAGCCCGAGCAGCGTTGCAAACAGGATCGACAGGAACGACAGCCACAGCGTATTGGCGAGGCCGACAACATAGGCCCAGAAGAAGCTATCCGATGCATCATAGCGAATGATGCTTTCGGAGATCGGAAAGCGCGCCGGCCGCCAGAGATAGTCGAACCCGGTGCGGATGCCGCGTTCGGTCAGGTTCTCATGCGTATTGCCCGCAAGCCACCAGACGAACAGGACCAGACCGCCCAGAAGGGCGATCTGCATGGCCCAGGAACGGGCCCGTTGGGAATACCAGAGCGACAGCATGACCGGCTTTACTGAAAGGCCAGCGGGAACATCAGCCCGCCGTCGTTAAACAGTGCATTATGGCCACGCTCCAGCTTCAGCGGGCTGTCCATGCCGACATTGCGGTCATAGACCTCGGCGTAATTGCCGACGGATTTCACGATCCGGTAGGCGAAATCGTCGCTGAGACCAAGTGCCGCGCCATTGCCCGGATCCGTGCCGAGGAAGCGGCGGATGCGCGGATCGTCGCTGTCGAGATAGTCGTCGATATTCTCGCTGTTGAGCCCGAATGCCTCGGCGGCGATCATCGCCTGGATCGACCATGTCACGATATCGAGCCACTGGTCGTCGCCATGGCGGACGGCGGGCGTCAACGCATCCATATAGGGCGTTGCCGGGAAGATGACGTAGTCGTCCGGATTGTCGGCCATCGTCGCGCGGACGGAGGCGAGCGCACCGGCATCGGTGATCAGCGCATCGCAACGGCCGGAGAAGAAGGCCTGGCGCGCGGCGGTGGTGTTGTCGAAGACGACCGGCTGAAGATCGAGATCGTTCTTGGTCGAGACATCGTTGACCACCACTTCGGTGGTCGAGCCGGTCTGCACGCAGACGGAAGCGCCCGCCATGTCTTCGACACTGGTGATGCCGAGCGATTTCGGCATCATGAAGCCGGTGAATTCGTAATAGTTCGGCGTTGTGAAGTTGATGCCGTTGGCGTCGCGCTGCAGTGTCCAGGTGAGCGTGCGCGGCAGCATGTCGATCTCGCCGGTCTGAAGGGCCGGAATGCGCTGCTGGCCCGAAAGCGGCACGAAATCGACCGCATCCTTGTCATCCAGCACGGCAACCGCGACGGCCCGGCAGGTCTCCACGTCGAGGCCGCGCCAGTAGCCATTGTCATCCGGCGCGCCGAAACCGGGTGTGCCCTGGCTGGAGCCGCAGATCAGCCGCCCCCGCTCCTTCACGGTCTCAAGCGTCGAGGTCGATTGCGCCATTGCCGGCGCGGTAAGCGCGGCGATCATTGCCATTGCGGTCAATGTGGTCTTGCAGGTCATGTTCCCGTCTCCTTGTTGGATTTTATATGCTGTATGTGACTTGTCAGCCTGCGAGCGCAGTGAAGAAGCCGTCGAGGTCTTCCCTGAGATCGGAGGGGTCTTCCACGCCGATATTGACGCGCAGAATGATGCGATCCTTGTGGGGGTGCGGCATCTGCCGCGATGTCTTGACGCTCATCGGTGCGATCAGGCTGCGGGTGCCGCCCCACGAGGCGCCGATCGCGAAATAGCGCAGACCATTGAGCGCGGCATCGAGGCGCGCCTCTTGCTCGACCGGCAGAACAACCGAAAACAGGCCGCTGGCGCCTGTGAAATCACGTTTCCAGATGGCGTGTCCGGGACTGGAGGCGAGTGCGGGAAACAGAACCGGCCCGACATCGCGGTTTTCCAGCTCCGCCGCGATTTCGCCGGCCACGCGCCCGACATGGGCGAGACGCACCGCCATGGTTTCCAGCCCGCGCAGCACCAGTTGCACCGCGTCGGGCGAAACGCCGAAACCGAGCATGCGCATCGTGTCGCGCAAGGCCTTGCGCAGTCCCAGATCGTTGACGCTGACCGAGCCCATCAGCAGGTCGGAGTGGCCGCCCGGATATTTGGTCAGCGCCTGCATCGAGAAGTCGACGCCATGGTCGAGCGGCTTGAACAGCAGCGGCGTTGCCCAGGTATTGTCGATGCCGGTCAGGATGCCGCGCCGTTTCGCGATCGCGGTGATGGCCGGCACGTCCTCGATTTCCATGGTCGTGGAACCGGGCGATTCCATCCAGATCAGCCTTGTGTTGTCCCGCACATCGCCTTCGATACCGGCGCCAATACCCGGCTCGAACACGGACCATTCGATGCCACGCGGCTCCAGGAAATTGCGGCAGAGACCGATGACGGGCGGATAGGCGTTGTCGGCCACCAGAACATGGTCGCCGGGCTTCAGGCACGAGAGCAGCACAACGGCAATCGCGGCCTGGCCGGAGGGGAGGATGACCGTCTTCAACCCGTTTTCGAGCGCTGTAAGCTGCGCCTCCAGCACGCGCTGGGTCGGCGTGCCGTGCAGGCCGTAGGAATAGCCGTCGAGGTCCCGCTGCGAGCGCGTCGCATAGGCTTCCGCGTCCGGAAAGACGATGGTCGAAGCCCGGTGGGTCGGAACGCCGAGAGCAGCATAGCCCTCTTCGCTGATCTTCGGGTGGTGAACGCTCTTGGTTGCGTCGCGCATGTGAACTCCTGAAATAATGACGCCATCATTGCCTTTTGTTGGCAGCAGGAATACTGATCAGGACACATAGTTCTATGCGGAAACCTTATAGGCATGAATTTTCGCCAACTCGAAGCCTTCAACGCCGTCATGATCTCGGGCTCGACCGTCCGGGCCGCCGAGCTGATGGGCGTCACCCAGCCGGCCGTGTCGCGCCTGATCGCCGAGCTGGAAGCGGCGGTGCGGTTTCCGCTGTTCGACCGGGTGCGCGGGCGGCTGATCGCGACGCCCGAGGGAACGCTGTTTTTCCGGGAGGTCGAGGTCAGCTTCAAGGGGCTGGACCGACTGCAGGCGACCGCGGCCAGCATCCGCGACTACGGGGCCGGCACGCTGAAGATCGCCTCGCTGGCGGCGGCCGGGGCCATTCTGGCGCCCGCGGCCATCCGCGCCTTCCGGAAACAGAATCCGGGCGTGAGGATCACCTTCCACATCACCTGGTCGTCAGCGATCCGGAACGGCATCACCGACGGGCAGTACGATCTCGGGCTTGCGGCCGACGAAATCGACCGATCGGGCATCGACAGCCAGTTATTCGGCAGCTTTCCGGGCCTCGTCGCCATGCCGAAATCCCATCCGCTGACCCTTCACAAGTCGATCACTCCCGATCTGATCGCGCAATGGCCGCTGATCGGCCTCAGCCCGGAGGATCGGGCAAGGCAACGTTTCGACGAGACGATGAGGAAAGCCGGGCACGAGCCGAAATATGTGATCGAGACCCCGAACGCCGCCACCATCTGCGCATTGGCGCAGGAGGGCGACGCCGTGGGACTGGTGAACCCGCTGGTCATCGGCGAAGCGGAAAACAGAACCATCGCGCTCCGCCCCTTCACGCCCGACGTGATGTTCCGCGTCTACCTTCTCTTTCCCGCCGACATCCAGAAGTCCACCCTCGTCCGCGGCTTCACGGCCGAGCTTTTCCGACTGCGCAACCGGCTCGAGATGCCGACGGCGTAGGAGAGCACCGCCTCTCGTTCTGTTCAGCGAGGCCTGACCCCGGCAGCGGCTCGTTCCTATCGATTTGGCTTCTCGGCACAGATGGCGAAGCGTTCCTGGACCATTCGGTCGAGTCCGCGCAGGAAGGGCATCTTGCGGGCTTGCGCCCAGTGGATATCGGTGAGCTTGCGGTCGATCACGATGTTTTCGAAACCGGCCGCCTCCAGCAGTCCGGCAACTGCGGTGGCGGGCATTTGGTCAGAGAAATAGACCCTCGCCCTGATATCGCGAAGCCGCTCTGCCATATCTGTGCTGAGCGGCCCGGAAAGGTCCTTGCCGGTCATGCGGGTCCAGTACGTCTGCAGGCCCTTCACCCAGGTCGTCTTGCCCATATTCCCATCGACAATCAGAACCTTGCCGCCGGGCTTGAGCAGCGAAAACCATTCGCGAAACGCTGCGGGCGGATCGACGAGCGTCCAGACCAGGTGCCGGTTGGTGATCACGTCATACGTTTCGAGTGGCTCCAGCGTGTTTTCCGCATCCCCCGTGATGAACCGGATATCGGCCTTGCGGCTTTCCGCCTTGGCGCGCGCCAGAGCCAGCATGGTATCGGACCAGTCCAGGCCGGTGACCGAGAAGCCGAGATCATGCAAAAGATGCGAGATCACCGCCGTTCCGCAGGCAAGGTCCAGGGCTTGCCGTTCCTGGCCTTCGCCGAGATGCTTTCGGATGAGCCTTTGCCAGCCCCGCCGCTCGGCATCCGAAAAAATCTCGTGGCCGACGCTCTGATCGAACGTTCCGGCTCTTTCCGACCAGTAGTCGCGGATTTCATCGCGGATGGAATAATTGCTCTTCGGCTCGCTCATCAGGCACTCATGTCGCTCTAACACTTTGGAAAAGCTCTAAAACATAAAACTTGATTCAGCAAGTCATGTTTTATAAGCCTCAATTCATCCGATGAGATGAGGGAGTTTTCCAGAATGAATTTGGTGAGATTGTTTGCCGGCTCCACCGCCGCCGTCGCGTCCCTGTTGCCGCTTTCCGCCTTTGCCCAGTCCTTCACGGTTGAGGATGTGGCGGGTCGTGCGGTCAGCTTCGATGCACCGGTCGAGCGCGTGATCCTCGGCGAGGGCCGGATGATCTACGGGCTGGCGCCGATCGAGAAGGAAAACCCTTTCGAGAAGGTCGTCGGATGGCGCAATGATATGTATATGAACGACAAGGGCGGCTACACCGCCTATGTCGCGAAGTTCCCTGAAGCCGCCGACATTCCCTTCCTTGGCCGTCTTTCCAACGGCACGCTTTCGATCGAGACCGTGGTCGATCTTGATGCCGACGTGCTGCTTCTGCCGATCGGCGACAAGGAAGCCGCCGACGAAATCGGGCTTGAGGCGACACTGGCGGAGACCGGCACGAAGATCGTCTATATCGATTTCCGCGAGCACATTCTGGAAAATACCGAACCAAGCCTTGAAGTGCTCGGCAAGCTCTTTGGTCATGAGGATCGCGCCGAGGCCGTCGCCGATTACTGGAACGCGCAGATGGCGCGGGTCACGGACACGCTGGAAGCGGCGCAACCGGAGGAGCCTGACGTCTTCATGTACCGTGCCGCCGGTCTGGTGGAGTGCTGCGGAACCTTCGGCCCGGACAATTTCGGCCTCATGGTCGATTGGGCCGGCGGCCACAATATCGGCTCTGATTTCCTGCCGGGCTATACCGGATCCATCAATGCCGAGCAGGTTCTGGCGTCCAATCCCGATGTGATCGTCATCACCGGCGCCAACTGGTCCAATACGGAAGATGCCAGCGGCTTCGTCAATGTCGGCCCGGGCTCCGCGTCCGCCGCAGAGGAAAACAGCGCGGTGCTGCAGGCGCTGATGGAGCACCCGGCCTTTACCGGCTCCAAGGCGGTGGCGAACGACGACGTTCATGCGATCTGGCATCAGTTCTATACCAGCCCTTACCAGTTCGTTGCCGTCCAGCAACTTGCCAAGTGGTTCCACCCCAAGCTTTTTGCCGATCTCGACCCGGACGCGACGTTTGCGGAGTTCCACGAGAAATTCCTGCCGATCGACTACCAGCCGGGCTACTGGGCTGACATCAAGCCGGCGCAGTAGGCCGAAATCATGGATGCTTCGATAGACATGATCGAGGCTGAAGCCGGGGGCGCGCGATATCGCGCCCTTGCCCGGCGCAAGCTGCTGATCCTCTTCGGACTTTCGGCGCTTCTTTTCCTGTCCTTTGCTGTCGACCTCGCCTGGGGGCCGGCGCGGTACGGGCTTGGCGAGGTGCTGGCCGCGATCTTCAGCCCGTCATCCGTCTCCGTGCAGGTTCGCACCGTGGTCTGGGATATCCGCATGCCCGTCGCCGTCATGGCGATTGTGGTGGGGGCGGCCCTCTCGGTCGCGGGTGCGCAAATGCAAACCATCCTTGCCAATCCGCTGGCGAGCCCGTTCACGCTGGGTATTTCCGCCGCCGCAAGCTTTGGCGCAGCGCTTGGCATCGTCACCAGTATTTCGCTCGTCCCCGTTGCCGCCGGCATGCTCGTGCCCGTCAATGCCTTCATCGTGGCGCTGGCCGCGACGCTTTTCATCCACTTCGTCTCGCAATTGCGCGGCGTGTCGGTGCAGACCGTGGTGTTGCTCGGCATCGCTCTCGTGTTTTCGTTCAATGCGCTTCTGGCATTCCTGCAATATCTCGCCTCCGAACAGGCGCTTTCCGCCGTCGTGTTCTGGACCATGGGCAGCCTCACCAAGGCGACATGGCCGAAAATCTGGGTAACGCTTACAGTTCTGGTGCTCGCCGTGCCGTTTTTCGCCCGCAACGCCTGGGCGCTCACCGCCATTCGGCTCGGCGAGGACAAGGCCGCAAGCTTCGGCATCAATGTCCGCCGTATCCGGCTCGAAACCATGTTGATCATCTCCCTGCTGGCGGCCGTACCGGTCAGCTTCGTCGGCACGATCGGCTTTGTCGGGCTGGTCGGTCCTCACATCGCCCGCATGATCCTCGGCGAGGATCAGCGGTTCTTTTTGCCGGGCTCCCTCCTCTCGGGCGCTCTGCTTCTGTCCGTCACCTCGATCGTTTCGAAATCCATCGTTCCGGGCGTCGTCTTCCCGATCGGCATCATCACCGCCCTTGTCGGCGTTCCCTTCTTCTTCTCCCTCATCATCTCCAACAGGAGCCGCTCATGGTAGCCCTGCAGCTTCAATCGGTCGGTGCCTATCACGGCAGAAAGCTCTTCGTTGAAGATGTGACGACACCGCCGATGAGGGCTGGCGAACTGGTTGCGGTCATCGGGCCGAACGCGGCCGGCAAGTCGACGCTGTTCAAACGCATCACAGGTATATTGAAAGGCCCGGGCGAAGTGCGCGTCGAGGGCTCAAGGGCGAAGAACGCCATCAGCTACATGCCGCAGGACACATCGGCGAATGCGGTGCTGACGGTCTACGAATCAATCCTTCTTGCCCGCAAGCAGGGCAAGTCCTGGTCGGTGAGCCACGAGGACACAAGGCTGATCGACGAAATCATGCGGGCGCTCAATATCGTGTCGATTGCCTTCCGCGATCTCGGCGCGCTTTCGGGCGGACAGCGGCAGCTCGTGTCGATCGCGCAGGCGCTGTCGCGCGAGCCGGAGATCATGCTGATGGACGAGCCGACAAGCGCGCTCGATCTCCATCGGCAGGTCGAGGTGCTGGATTTCATGCGCAGGCAGGCGCGGATGCGGGGCATGATCGTCCTGATCGCGATCCATGATCTCAACCAGGCGCTGCGCTTTGCCGACAAGGTCATCGTGATCGAAAATGGCCGGATGCGGGCCTGCGGAACCCCGCGTGACGTCGTCACCGTCGACATGCTGAGGGAGGTCTACCGAATCCAGGCCCGCATCGAGAAATGCTCCATGGACTATGACCATGTCATTGTCGACGGCACTTCGATTGCCTGAGAAGCAAGATATGGCTGACCGGTCTGCAAGGCTAAGCAACCGGTCAGCGGCGTCCTTTGGAAGAGCTTCGTGCGCTTGTCGGCCGGGAACACGGCTATGAAGGAGCCTCAACCGCCGACCCGGCGCCGACTTCATGCTTGGCGATGGTTTTCTCGTAGGCATTGCCGGCGGTTACGGCGCGAGCGAAATCACCGTTTCCGGCGAGGGATCGAAGACTGACAGCAACGATTGGAGCCTTGCCCTTTACGGCGCCGGCGGTTAGGGCGACTTCGCCCTGCGCGGCGGCCTTGGCTACACCTGGCATGATGTTTCCAGCTCCCGGACGGTGGCGTTTACGGGCTTCGCCGATAGTCTTGCGGCAGATTACGATGCCGCGGCCTTCCAGGCCTTCGGCGAGGCAGCCTGTCGTTTTGATACCGGGCTTGCCGCCTTCGAACCTTTTGTCGGGCTGGCCTATGTTAGGTTCCATCAGGATGGATTTACCGAGACTGGCGGCGCGGCGGCGCTGTCCGTCGATGCGTCCGATATGGATACGACATTCGCCACGATCGGCGCGCGGGCGGAACGCGATTTTGCGCTTGGCGACGCCACGGCGACGCTTTCCGGCACTCTTGGCTGGCAGCATGCCTTCGGCGCCATCACGCCGCTTGCCGCCATGGCTTTCGCCGGCAGCGACAGCTTCTCCGTTGCCGGAACGCCCATCGCCCGCAATGCCGCGGTGGTCGAGGCGGGCTTAGCCTGAAACTGGCGCCGCATGCCGAATTCGGTATCGGCTACACAGGCCAGTTCGGCGATGGCATTACGCAGAATGGCGTCCGTGCGGGCCTGAATATCCGTTTCTAGACGAGCTTCGCAGCAAGGCGGTCTGGCATGACCAAAAAAGTGCGCAAGAGCAAATGACAAAGCGGTTCGGCTGTGAATGCCAGTTAGAGCATCGGGCGATTAATTGACATCGCCCGATGCTCCAGATTCTTTTTTGAGGCGTCGGATTAACGAAAAATCGGATTCCACTTTTTGGCCCGACGCTCCAATGCCCAATTGCTATCCGATCAGAACCGCACGCGCAGATCCGCGTTCAGCCCCTGATCCCGCGCGTTTTCGCCGAACTGACCGGCATAACCGATGCCGATGGTCGCCGACTCCGTGACCTGGAAATCCAGCCCGGCCTCAATGATCGCGGTGTCACGGTCGAGCGGCGTTCCGAAGACGGTGAAGTCGTTGCCGGTGGCAAAGCGTGCCGTCGTCTCGGTGTCGACATCGCCGAAGGCATGCATCCAGCCGAGCGCGCCGCGCGCCGAAGTCGCCACGCCGCCAAAGTCGAAATCCGTCGCCGCGCGCAGGCCGATCGTGGTGAAGGTCGTGTTCATGGTCTGACCGTCGACCGTCAGCGCGCCTGTCCCGCCGGTTTCGGTGAAGCCATCGGTCTTGACCTGGACGAAGGACAGGTTGGCGAAAGGCTCGACCGCGGCCGGGCCGAGATCGAAATTGTAGGCGAGTTCGCCGAAGGCGTTGAAGCTGTCGGCGTCATATTCGCCCGTGAGAGTCTGGTCGAGGGCGGGCACGTCCCGCGTCGCCTCTGCGCTGTGCCATGTATAACCGAGCCCGCTGCGGACGGCGAAACCATTCAGATCCATGCCTGCATAGGCCGCCAGAATGTAGTCGTCGCTCTGGCCGCTGGACTGGTCGATATCGAAGGACGAACGGGTGTAGCCGGCCGCCACGCCGAGACGCCACATGTCATCCACCAGCATGTCGGCGCCAAGCAGGAAACCGCCGCTCTTCAGGTCAGCGTCCGAGCTTCCATCCGTGCCGTTGATCTTGCCCCAGGTTCCGAGGCCGCTGCCCCAGACGGCAAAGCGGCCCTCATCGAAACCATCCTCCGCGACAACGGGGAAATCTCCGGTGGGGTCGGCCTGCGGTTCTTCCGCGTAGCCGAGCGCATCCGTCGAGGGTGGCGCGACGCTTCCCGCCGCGGCGCCACGCAAATGGTTGTTGATGACGGTGTTGACCGTCAGCGCGTTCTGCATCAGCGCCGATTGACCGGATGCATAAACGACGCCCGAGAGCTGTTCATAGGTCTCCCGCGCCTCATCGACGCCGAGCATGAGCATGCTGTTGTAGAGCGACAGGGAATCGCCGGACTGATCCAGCGAATCGAGAGCCTGCGCAACGGCATACTGGTTCTCGGTCTCGGCGATCGGCGTGAAGACGCCGGGATAGTCCGCGCCGCCGTCATCCCCGCTGCCATCACCGCCGTTGTCGCCGCCGCCATCATCGCCGCCCTCGCCCTCGCCGATCAGGGTCACGGTCAGCCTGGCGTCATTGCCTTCATATGCGGTCGTCACGTCAAGAAAGGCGGAGGTGCTGAGCGTCTCTTCGAAATTGCCCTCAAGCGAACCGGCGGAGAGGATCGTGTAGGTTTGGCTCTGCTGATAGCTGGTCGAATCGTCGAGCGAGCGCACGCGCACCGTGCCGCCATTCAGCGTCGCCTTGCCGGAAACGCTGACAAGGTCGCTGGCCGCGCCCGTCAGGTCGACAGCATAGGAGGAGCCGCTTTCGAATGTCAGGTCGCCATTGACGGTGAGCGTACCGATCGCATTGCGCAGGCCGGGCGCAAGCGCGCCGCCGGATGCAATCGTCGCGGAGCCGATCGTGCCGGCGCCGCCGAGCACGCCCGAACCGCTGGCCGAAAGCGTGCCGCCGAGCGCGCCGTTCACCAGCAACGTGCCGCCCGTGACCATCGTCGAACCGTTGAAGGCGGAACTGTCGGCGGAAAGCGTGGTCACGCCAGCGAGTTGCTTGATCGTCGCCGTGCCCGTCTCCGAATTGGTCATCACATGCGAAAAATCGTAGTTCGACTCGGTGTGATTGAAGGCGAGTATGCCTTCGCCATCGCCGAAGAAGATACCATTGGCCGAATTGATCGTGCCGGCGGCCGCGGCGGCCTCGCCCTCGGCGGCTCCGATGGTCACCGTCCCGGTCACGCCGGAATGATCCGTACTTCGGGTGATCTGGAGTACCTCGGTGGCATTCACCACTGCGCCGTCAGAGACCGTCAGCGATCCGCTGGACCGCTTCTCGTCACTGCCGCGATAGCCGATTGTCAGCGTGGAAGCCGTCAGGCTTGAACCGGTTCCGGTGACGACGACCGTACCCCTTCCGCCATCAAACGTGCCGACGTTGAAGGATAACGGCGTTGTGAAACTGGCGCGTTCCGAGATCGTTACGGTGCCGACTGCATCTCCACCACCCACATTGACCGTCGCTGAGGACGACAGCGTGGTCCCGATACCTGTCAGGGTGAGGGTTCCCGAAGATCCCTCCCCGGTACCGATCGTCACGCCCCCCACGTTCAGAACCTTGGCGCCATTGGAAACCGTGAGCGTGCCCGCTCCATCGGTGCCAATCCTGAGCTGCGACTTGACGACAGGCATACGGGGATTTGTCAGATCCCATTCCGTGCCCCTGCCCGTCACCGTCATGGTACCATTTCCAATTTCGGCGTTGCCTGTATTCAAGCTGCCGCCGGAGAAGGTCAGGGTGCCGCTGCCGCCGCTGTCGCCCACCTGCAGCGTGCCCGCGACGGCATCGCCGCTCGCAATCGTGACCTTGCCGCCATTTCTGATGTAGGCCGAAGCCTGCACGCTCGGCAGCATGCAACCGTCGCTCCAGTTGCACGCGTTGAACCAGTCTCCATCGCCAGCGACCCAATCCGAGGCCTTGAGCGGCGTCGCAGCGCCGAGCACGGTCGAGGCGAGAAAGACGCTGGCGAGCACGCGCCGCCGCGTCCTGCCGGTCGTCCCCTTCGATGCGCCTGATGTACTTTCAACGCGATACTTCCCAACAGACATTCTACTTGATCCCTCTGTCTTCAAAAAGGACGCCGCCGACGCGGGCGTCCGGATTTCTCGGTTACTGTTCACGGAATGCCTTCGCGACCTGGTCGGAAAGCGGTTTGACGAGATAGGAAAGCGCGGTGCGATCGCCGGTTCGGATCATCGCCTCGGCGGGCATGCCCGGCACCAGCGCCAGTTCGCCAAGCCTGGCGATCTCTCCGGCGGGCACCGAAATGCGGATGAGATAGTAGGAAAGGCCACTCTGCTCATCGGTCGAGAGGTCGGCCGCAACACGGCTGACAAAGCCTTCGAGTTCCGGTGTCGTCCTGAGATTGAAGGCGGACATGCGCAGCATCGCTTTCTGGCCCGGGCCAATCTGGTCGATGTCCTGCGGGCGGATGCGCACTTCAAGCGCAAGATCGTCACCCTCCGGCACGATCAGCATCACCGGTTCAGCCGGCGAAATCACGCCGCCGACAGTGTGGACGGCAAGCTGGTGCACCACGCCGGCCTGCGGCGCGATAATGTCGATGCGCCTGAGTTCGTCCTCCGCGGCAACCCTGCGTTCCACATATTCGCCGATCTCCGCCTGAACTTCGCGCAACTCCTGGCCGACCTCGGTCTTGAGGTCATTGTCGATGGAGAGGATCTGCAATCTGGTTTCGGCAATTTTTCCGGCCGCCTGCGCCTGATAGGCGATCTTTTCACCGCGCTCGCCGCCGAAGGTGGCCGCCTCGGTGCGCAGGCCGTTCAGGCGCTGGACGGAGACGATCCCCTGTTTGAACAGCGCCTCCTGCGAGGAAATTTCGCTCCGTAGCACCTCCAACCCTTCCGTATAGGCGATCTCCTGAGCCTTCAGCCCCTCGATTTCGTGCTGATACTGGGCGATCCGCTCCTCGAGCTGCGCTTTCCGGCCGGCGCGCGACTCGCGGCGGAACGCGAACAGGCTCGTCTCGCTGTTGATGATGGAGGCGACTTCGGGCTCATCGGCGCGTTGTGTCAGCGCCGATGGGAAAGTGATCGTGTCGAGATCGTCCCGCTCGGCCTGCAGGCGGGCCAGGCGAGCGTTGAGTTCATTCAGCCGCTTCACGACGATGGCGAGATTGGCGCGGGTCTGGGTGGCGTCGAGCCGCATCACCACATCGCCGGCCTCGACTGTGTCGCCCTCGCTGACGAATATCTCGCCAACCACGCCGCCCGTGGGGTGCTGAACCTTCTTCACATAGCTGTCGACGACGAAATGCCCTGATGCCACGACGGCGCCCGAAAGACTGGTCGCCGCCGCCCATGTGCCGATGCCGCCGACAAGCAGAAGGCTGACGGCCAGTCCGGCAATCAGATGACGGCGGATCGAACGGGAAACCACATCAATGCGCGCCATCGGGCACCTCCTCCACTGCATTCGATTGCAGGCCGGCCGGCGCGGACGCCGCATCGGCGACAACGCGCAACGGCGTCAGCCCGACGCCCGTCGCCGGGAACCCGCGCGCATTGCCCGGCGATGCGGGCTGAAGCACGCGGGACAACACCTCGTCGCGCTTGCCGAAAGCCTTCTGGCGACCGTTTTCGAGCATCAGCAGAAAATCGACGGCCTCGATGGCGCTGGGACGATGGGCAACGACCACCGCGATCCCGCCGCGCGCCCGCACGCCGGCAATCGCCCGGATGACCGCGGCCTCTCCGGCCGCGTCGAGATTGGCATTGGGCTCGTCCAGCACCAGAATGAAGGGCTTGCCGTATAGGGCGCGTGCAAGACCGATCCGCTGGCGCTGCCCCGCCGAGAGCGCCGAACCGCTCTCGCCGATCTGGGTTTCGTATCCCTTTTCGAAGCGCAGGATGAGTTCATGCACGCCGGCGGCCTCCGCCGCCTCGACGATCCGGGCTGGGTCCGCTCCGGGCTCGAACCGCGCGATATTCTCGGCGATCGTGCCGTCGAAAAGCTCGACGCCCTGCGGAAGATAGCCGATATGACGCCCGAGCAGCGTGCGGTCCCATTGGTCGAGGCTCGCGCCATCGATCCGCACCTTGCCGGCTGCCGGCTGCCAGACGCCGACGAGCGCACGCACGAAGGTGGATTTGCCGCCCCCCGAAGGCCCGATCACGCCGAGCGCATTGCCCGCTTCGATCTTCAGGCTCACGCCTACGAGGTTCGCGGATTTCTGTCCCGGCGGGACGATCGCGAGACCCTCGACCCTCAGGTCCCTGCCGGGCTCCGGAAGTTGCAGGACGGATGCTTCTCCGGGAACATGCGCCAGCAGATCCCCGAGCCGCCCCCAGCCCTGCCGCGCCATCAGGAACGAGCGCCAGTTCGAGATGGCCGTATCGACCGGCGCGAGCGCGCGGCCCATCATGATCGAGCTTGCGATCATCACGCCGGCAGTCGCCTCCTGGCGGATGACAAGATAGGCGCCGACTCCCAGAATGGCGGACTGGAGCATGATCCGAAGGGTCCGGGAGAGCGAACCAAGCCCGCCGGAAACATCGCCAGCCTTGCGGTTGGCTTCGAGATAGGCGCTGTTGGCGTTCTGCCACCGATCTGCCAGCACGCCTTGCAGCCCCATGGCGCGAACCACCTCGGCATTGCGGCGCGCACCTTCCATCAACGCGTTGCGCGTCATGCCGCGCGCACTGACATCCCGCACCGCCTTTTGCGACAGCGCGTTGGCGAGCAGCGTCACCGCGATCAGCACCACGGCGCCGATGAGAGCGGTCATGCCGATCCAGAAATGGAACAGGAAGCAGATGCCCAGATAGAGCGGCATCCATGGCAGATCGAAGAACGCCGTCGGTCCGTTGCCGCCCAGAAAGCCGCGCACGCTGTCGAGGTCGCGCAGCGGCTGCAGTCCGTCACCGTTGACGCGCGTCAGGAGCGGCGTTCTCAGGATCGCATCGTAGACCCTGCCGGAAAAGGCGCCGTCGAAGCGTTCGCCGATCCTGAGCAGCACGCGGGCGCGCAAGGCGTCGAGAACCGCCTGGAAGGCGTAGAGACCCGCCGCCAGCACCGCCAGGCCGACAAGCGTGGGAACGCTGCCGCTCGCCAGCACGCGGTCGTAGACCTGCAGCATGAACAGCGGTGAGGTCAGCGCCAGAAGGTTGACCACACCGCTGATCAGGCCAATGCCCGCAACGCTCCCTGCGATCGGGAAGGAAACCGTCGCAGCGCGATGCTGCGACGGAACCTGTCTGGAAGGTCCAAACATTCGTTCCTGCCTAGGCGAAATCGAAGTTGCTGCCGGACAGTTCGGAAACGGTCACGCCGTTCAACGTGACCGAACCATGGCTGCCGAGATCGATGTAGACGCCGTCAACTGTGTCGGAAGCCGCGTTGATGATATCGGCATCGCTGTCGTAAGCCGTGTCGTTGAGACCAAACCAAATCACTTCATTCGCAGCGTCGAAATCCGTGATCGTATCGTTGCCGATGACGCTCGCGCCCGTGTCATCCAGCACGAAGCGGAAGGTATCGTTGCCCGAACCGCCAGTCAGCGTATCGTCGCCGCCAAAGCTGGACTGGGTATCCGCCCCGGCCGTGCCGATCTGTTCCGTTCCCTGCTCGGCGAAGAAGTCATACATGCCCGGGAAGTTTGTACCGAAAATGGTCTCGTTTTCGAACGAACCATAGTTCGATAGAACATAGATGGCGTAGGGGAAGGCGTTCGAGCTCGTGACATCCACATCGCTGACGTCGATCAAAAGCTCATTCGTCTGAACGTATTCGGAAGAGCCGCTGTCGTAGTAAATTCCCTCGCCGAAATTCAGAGTCTCGATATTGCCGGAAAAGTTTCCGGTCGAATAGGTGAAGTCGTCACCGCTCAAGATGATGCTGGAGGTCGGCGTGTCATTGGGGTCGGTAGGATCGTATACCGTGCCCGCGCCCCACTGGGTATAGGTGCTGCCGGACGCCGGGTTGAAATACCCGTGATCATAATAGGTGTAACTATAGCTCCAGGAACCGAAGTACTCGAGCAAATCGTTGCTGTAGCCATTCTGCTGCGTGATCGTAACTGCCATGGTCCTTTTCCTTCCAAGTTGATGGCGTTCCTCACATTATCCGTCCGGGGACGGACCCCTGTTCGCGACAAAAGCCGCGGAATTCAAAACGTCAGATTGAGTGATGCCGTGAATGTCCTGCCGGGCGCCGGCAGGTCTGCGGTGCCCATCGAGGGCACGTAGGCAAGATCAGTCACGTTATCGATCGCGAAACGGAGCGCGGCGGTGTCGTTGAACACCCACGAGCCGTAAAGATCGTAGACCGTGTAGTTCTCGACATCGTAGGTTTCGATGTCCCCGGCCTTGCCGCCGTTGGAATGGGTCAGGCGGCCGCCGAGGGTCAGGCGCTCGTCGAAGAACCGCAGCCCCGCATCCATGGTCAGGTAGAATGTCGGCGGCACATAGAGCGTGTCCGAACTCAGCACGTCTCCGGGCTTGAACGGCTTGCTCGTCCCGGATCCCGGCGCCCTTTCGCCGTAATAGGTGTAGGTGTCGGCATAGTCGGTATCGAGAAGGGTTGCCGAAGCGCCGATATAGAACCGCCCGACATCGTAATTGGCCTCGAACTCGATGCCCTTCATGTAGCTTGCGCCGTTGAGATTGACGAAGGACTGATAGGCGCGTTCGCCGGTCTCCTTGTAGACGTGGCCGAGCGCGATATAGTCGTCGACCTTGCGGAAAAAGCCGACGGCCTTCATCCTGAAACTGTCATCCCACTGCAGCCAGCCGTCCCGGGCATAGTTGACCCCGATCTCGTAGGTATCGGCGCGTTCGGCCTTGAGGTCCGGATTGGGCGCGAAGGACAGCGGCGAGCTGCCGATATAGTGCTGACCGCCCCAGAGCTGCTCCATCAGCGTCGGCGGACGGAAGGTCTTCGCATAACGGACGAAGGGCTGAAGGCCGTCCCACGGGCCGAAGGCCGCCGTCACCGAAGGCAGGAAGGCGCCATCGGACCGGTCGATATCGACATCTTCCTTGGCCCACTCCTGCCAAGCCTTCTCACCTGTGCATACTTGACGCCATGAACCGGTCGATTCGTCCAGAACCCTCTCGCATACACGTGTGTTGGGGTGCCTTCGTATCCAGGCATAGGACCCTATCCCCTTGATCCTGTACCAATCGTAGCGAAGTCCGCCGGTCAGCGAGAGCCAGTCCGTCGGCTCCAGCGTGGCGCTGGCGAAGCCGCTGAAGACATCGCGCGTTCCGGTCGGGTTCGGCCCGGTAAGCCCCTCATTGCCGGTGAGTTCGTCCATCGGGAAGTCGGCGTCGACCTCGGTCTTTCCGTCATCGCGAAAGCCCTCGATGCCGTAATTGACGGTCAGGTCGCCGAGCGGCGTTTCGAAGAAGCTGGTATTGTCGATGCTGCCGCCGAACGTGCCGAGCTCATAATGCGCCGGGGCGGAAAGGATGACGCCGATCAGAAGCTGTTCGAATTCCTGATCGTTCTGCAGGTGGTTGTACCAGAGGTTGGCGTCGAGATCGACGAGATCGCTCAAAGGATCCCAGCCGAGATTGGCCGTGAACGTGTTGTTGACGACCTCGTACTCGGATTCCTGCGTGCCGCCCTCCAGCGTGCCGGCCGTGATGTAACCGCCGGTGCTGAACTTGGAGCTGTTGCGCAGCCAGGAGAGCGTCAGGTCGAGATCGTCTGTCAGCTGGGCCTCGGCCTTGAGAATGCTCGATTCCACCTCGGAACCGGTGAACACCGATACGTTGTCCGACGTGGTCTCCGGATTGAGTTCGATATCGCCGTTCGTGCCGATCTCGTAGGCGCCGATCTTCTTGCGGCTGTAGCCCGCCAGAACCGAGAAACTGTCGGTCAGTTGCGTCGCCGCCGCGATGGAACCGTCGAAATTGAATTCGTTGGAACCGCCGGTTCCGTTGAAGGAGAGCCCCCAGTCCTTGTCGCCGGTGATCAGATCGTCGGCGATGATGGTGCGGAAATTGACCGATCCGCCGAGATTGCCCGCCCCGCCGACGCCTGAGCCGCCCATCTTGTCGATGTCGATCTCGCGGATGAAGGCGGAATCCACATAGGCGCGCGACGTGGTGCCGTGGCCGGCGATCTGAAAGTTCTGGCGGGCGCCATCCACCATGGTGACAACGCGGTTCTGATCCTGAAGGCCGCGGATATTGACCGAAATGCCGGGGTCCTGGCCATTGGAGCGGTTGGCATAGACGCCCGCGACATTGTCGAGCAGATCGCCCGCGCTGCGCGACGGCGCACCGAGAATGGCCTCGCGGGAGACAACGCTGACGGAGCCAGCGGTGTCGTAGACCCAGTCCGGTGTACCCATGAAACCGGCGCCCGATGCACCCCGAACCCCGGTCGTGACAAAAACAGGTTCGAGCAGCGTCGCCTCGGGATCGTTCATGTAAGATATGTCGTCAAAGGACATCGACGAGGCGATGCTCACCGAGCGCGGCCCCGTGACCTGATACTGCAGCCCGGTTCCCTGAAGCGCGAGCCCGAGGGCTTCGGTCACGGAGAACCGGCCGCTGACGGCGGTTGTCAGCGTATCGGATGGCACGTCGCCGCCATAGAAGATGCGCCAGCCGGTAAGAGCGCCGATCCTGGCGACGGTCGAGCCGAGGACCGAAGGCTGGAGGTTGAAATCGTAAACGGAAGTTTCGACAGCAGCGCTGCCGGCAGAGGTTTGCGCATAAGCCGGAACGGCAATGGCGACCGACGACAACAACACAGAAGCGAAACAGAACCGACGCCGCTCGCCCGCTACTCGATACAACATAAATGGAGCATTCCCTGTTTTACCCGCGCCGAACCCGGCGGGAGGCAACCGTGCCTCTCATCAGCTAAAACAAGTGAGATCTCTAAAAGCGAACTATTTTACTCAAGTTTTTTCCGATCACGCCATTCATAGCCTGGGAAAAATCAGAAAATAACGATAAACCAAGGCGTTATGCGGCGGACCCGGGCATCGACGGTCGACGCGATGGCCCGGATCGCCTGCTCCGGATCATCGGTCGGGAAGCTTCCGGAAACCAGACGCTCGCCGATTTTTCCGCGGGTCACGACCCTGGCGGGCAGATAGCGTTGCAGCGTTGCCATCACCTTGTCGACGGGCTGGCGATCGAAGGACACCTGCCCCTTCATCCAGCCCAGCGCGAGGCTGGTATCGACGTTCCGGATGCTGCCTGGGACGCCATCGTCGACATCGACCATTTCGGAAGCGCCCAGCAGAGCCGCGTTTTCGCCGCTGCCCGAAACCTTTACCGAACCGGTCTCGACAACCACCGTGACGTCATCGCCAAGCCTGTCGACATCGAACGCCGTGCCGGTGACCTCGACCCGCCCCTTCCCGGCCTCGACGGTGAAGGGTGCGGAAAGTCCGGGCCTGACATCGAAAAACGCCTGGCCGCGCAGGATCTCGACTTCCCGCCGCGCGCCGCCGTCAAAATCAAGCGCCAGCGCGGTATCGGGACCGAGCGTGACGGTTGAACCATCGGGAAGCGGATACTCCCTGATCTGGCCGTAGGCGGTCACCACATCGGCTCGCCAGTCCTGCAGCATATTGGAGCTGAAAATCAAAAGCGCGACACAGGCCGTCAGGATGATCGTCGCGGCCAGTGCAGCCCGTGCGATGAAGCCGGAGCGTTGCCAGTGCCGCCGCAACGGCGGGCGACACTCGCCGCTGGCGGCAACGGCCGCAGCCGGCGCGCCCATCATCGCCCACAGGCGGGAAGCCTCGTCATAGGCCCGCCTGTTTCTTGGATTCGCGCACAGCCAACGTTGAAAGGAAGCCTCGGTCGCCGCCGATGTATTCCCATCCCGGCGGGCAAGCCAGGCATAGGCGGCTTTCCGCTCCTCGCCGCTCAGCGTTATGGACTGCATGGCCACGTCTTCCCGCTCACTGTTGTCGTCTTCCTTGCTCATTTTCGGCCGGCCTTCCCGGTGCTGTGCATCGCGCAGTTTCACACAGTTTCAGGCGGAAAAGTAGTCGTCGATTGCGGACCGGCAATGTTCCATCGCCCGCACCAGATGCTTTTCGACGGCGCGGACAGATATGCCGAGATCGGCGGCGATTTCGGCATTGTTCTCACCATGCAGGCGACGTCTTATGAAGATGGTGCGGGTTCGCTCGGGCAATTCCGCGAGCGCCGTTTCCAGCGCCGTCATCGCCTGCGTGCCCTCAACCGCATCCTGGGAGGACGGCGATCCGTGATAAATCTGCTCCGTCGTCAGTGCGGACATGATCCGTGAGCGCCGGGAACGGCCGGAAAGATAGTTCAGGCTCTCGTTTCGCACGGTCGTGAACAGGATTTTGGTGCTCTCTTCCTCGCTTTCCCGCCCCTCGGCCGCCAGAAGCTTGGCGAAGGCGGTCTGAACGATATCGGCGGCGGCTTCGCGGTCATGCACCCTGCGAAAGGCGATCTGCTCCACATGTCCCCGATGCATCGCGAAAAGTCGCGCCAATTGTTGCTTCCACGAAGTCATAAGAAACCAGCGCTCCCTGCAACCTGCAGCCGATTCTAGATTGCGCGTCCGAGATCGCCCATGCGCGTCAAGCCGATGCTCGATTGCCGGCATGGAAGCGGCCTCCTGAAAACCTGTATGCAATACTCATGTTTAAATCAATTGCATAGAGTTCGTGAATTTTTCGTTGCGGTCCAAGGGGATTTCCCAGCAAGGCGGGGCATGTTCTGCTCGACCAGCGCGCGCCGGTCGACGCCTTCGGGGCCACGCTGACGAACAGAACGACATTGAGTCTGGAACTGGCGTTCACGGGCGTTCCGACCGAATGTTGCGGGAGGGGTTCAGCCGGGCATTGTCGGGCGATCCATCACCCTTTTTCCCATCAGGCTTGAGACGAGGTCGACGAGAAGGAGGGCCGTCCTGCCGCGCTCGTCGAGAAAGGGATTGAGTTCGACAATGTCGAGGGCGCAGACGACCCCGCTGTCGTGCAGCATCTCCATGATCAGATGAGCCTCGCGGAAAGTTGCGCCGCCGGGCACCGTCGTGCCCACGGCCGGGGCGATGTCTGGATCGAGGAAATCGACGTCGAGACTGACATGAAGGAGCCCGTTTGCGGCCTGGACGCGCTCGATGAGCGCGCGGATCAGGACCGCGACGCCGTGTTCATCAATCGCGCGCATGTCGTGGACCTCGATGCCGGATCTGCCGATGGCGTCCTGTTCCGCGGGATCGACGCTGCGTATGCCCATCATGCAGACATTGGCGGCCGGCACGGCATGGGCGAGCGGCGGGAAATAGCCGGAAAATCCTGGCTGGCCGGTATAGTAGGCAACCGGCGTGCCGTGGAGATTTCCGCTGACCGTCGTATCGAGGCTGTGAAAATCAGTATGCGCGTCGAGCCAGAGGACAAAGAGCGGCCGGCCAAGCTCTTGCGCCCGCCGGGCGAGTCCCGGCACAGTGCCCGCTGAAATCGTGTGATCGCCGCCAAGGAAAACCGGCATGCCGGACCGGCTGTGCTTGTAGGCTGCCGCTGTCAGCGCCTCGATCCAGACGGCAGCCTCGCCGAGATGATGGACGGCTTCGTTCGGATGTGCGATCTCGGCCGCGTTGCCCGGGCTCAGATTGCCGATATCGCTGACGCGATGGCCGAGCTGCTCCAGTGCCGTCTTGAGCCCGGCTATGCGCAGGGCGCTCGGGCCCATCTCGCATCCGAGCTGTCCGGCGCCGATCTGAAGCGGCGCGCCAATCAATGTGCATTCCATGATTTACTCCTGACTATAACCTCAGATATATGGGATCGGAGTGGCAGATTGAACGGCGAATATTGTCAGTTCGTCATGCCTTTTTATTCAGATTGAAACCAGAATGGCCCACTTTGATATGGATGAGCTTGACCGGCAGATCATTACGCTGCTGCGCGGCAACGGACGGAGAAGCATTTCCGATCTCGCCCTCGAAACGGACGTTTCCAGGGCAACCGTGCGCAGCCGCATCGAGCGAATGGAGCAGAATGGCACCATTATCGGCTATACGGTGATGCTGCGGGCGGACGCCCTGGAGGACACCATTCGCGGGGTCATGATGATCGAGATCGAAGGCCATGTCACGGATCGGGTGATCAGTATGCTGGGTGGTTTTCCTGAAGTCACGCAAATACATACGACCAATGGCAGATGGGATCTGCTGGTCGAACTGCAGGCGTTGAATCTCACTGATTTCGACGCCGTGCTGCGCAAGATCAGACTTGTTCCGGGCATCACCAACAGCGAAACGAGCCTGTTGCTGTCTACGCCGAGGACCACCAGGGCGAAACTGTAAAACCGGACCCGCGGTCCCCAAAGGGTCATGCCACTGCTCCAGCAGATAGTCCTCGTACTCGCTGTTCCAGCGGATCGCAGAGCGGTTCCTTGTCCAGGGCATCCTTGTGAACCAGTCATGCAGGCTTTCGGCTTTCACCGCCGCGGCGATATCCGGCGCCACGCCCTCCGATGCACGGTCGTAGGCTCAGACGGCCTGTTTCAGTTCGAAGGCGCCGCCCTGGCGTATGCCGCAGGAATACGTTTCCGCGCAGGAGAGCGTTGCAAGGAGCATCGCGCGAAAAAGTGGAATCCGGTTTTCGATCCCCGATGCGTCAAAACAAAGAGCTAGAACCCTTCAGGCTTAAATGGAAGCGTTCTGCGGCAAGGAATTTGCGCCAGGACCAAGGGCTTTGGCGCAGGGCATAGCCGTCACTATGTCCAAGCCGAAGACCGCCGGTAATGGCGCAAATTCGTGCCGCCCTGCGGGTTTGCCGAAACCGGCCCTCCACTTTGTCGAAGCCCTTCGCCATAGCTATGGCTATGCCGCGCGGGCTTCTTCGAGTGGAATGACCGGTTTGGGCAAACAGAACGGATTCCATTTAAGCCTGAAGGACTCTAGAGCTGTTTGTGGGAACCCATTTTGCGGACGGACCGGCAGGAGTCCGGCCTATTCCCTGCGGACGAAGTGATCCGGCCCCGCTTCATCGTAGTGGCGCTCGGGTGTGACGAAATCCAGTGGCCGCACAGGACTTTTCAGTTCCTCGACATCGCTACCGAAACGGATTTTGCGCCGTTCGGGATCGGCAACCGGCACGGCTGCAATCAGCTTCTTCGTGTAGGGATGCTGCGGGTTTTCGAAGATGGCCGCCCGTGGCCCGATTTCGACGATCTCCCCGAGATACATTACCGCCACACGATGGCTGACGCGCTCGACGACGGCCATGTCATGCGAGATGAAGAGGTAGGAAAGCCCCATGCTCTGCTGGAGATCGAGGAGAAGATTGACGACCTGCGCCTTCACAGAAACATCGAGAGCCGAGACCGACTCGTCCGCCACGATCAGGCGCGGGTCGAGAATGAGGGCGCGCGCGATGCTGATGCGCTGACGCTGACCGCCGGAGAATTCATGCGGGTATCGATGCGCCATGTCCGCTTCGAGCCCAACGCGAACCAGAAGGTCGGCCGTCTTTTCGCGCGCCTGCCGCCGCGTCCCGAGCCCGTGGACGAGAAACGGTTCGGCGATGGCATCGCCAATCGTCATGCGCGCGTTCAGGCTGGTCGCCGGATCCTGAAAGATCATCTGGACCCGTTTGCGCATGGAGCGCAACTGCGACCGGCCGAGCCTGGCCATGTCCGTATCATCCATGAACACAGAGCCGGATGTCGGTTCGATCAGACGCAGGATAGACCGTCCGGTTGTCGACTTGCCGCAGCCGGATTCGCCGACAAGCGAGAGGGTTTCGCCACTCCTGATATCGAAGGAGACGTTCTCCACGGCATGGACTCGCCCGGTCAGGCCGCCCAGAGGGCCATCGTGAATGTCGAACCGCTTGACGAGGTTCTTGACGCTGAGGAGGGGTTTTTCCGACTTGTCAACGGTGTCGGGCGTTTCGGGTATCGGCGCCGCCTCCCCCGTGGTCTTGCTGATGACGGGAAAACGCATCGGCAGGACCTGTGATTTCATCCCGCCAAGATGCGGGACCGCCGATAGCAGAGCCCTGGTGTAAGGATGCTGCGCCGCGCGAAAGATCCGCGGTGTCGGGCCGGTTTCCACTGCATCGCCGCGATACATCACGACGGTCCGGTCCGATATTTCCGCCACCACGCCCATGTCATGGGTTATGAACATCACAGACATTCCCACTTCGTCCTGCAATTCCTTGATGAGATTGAGGATCTGGGCCTGGATCGTGACGTCGAGCGCTGTAGTCGGTTCGTCCGCGATGAGAAGCTTGGGTCTGCAGGCAAGAGCGATGGCGATCATCACGCGCTGACGCATGCCGCCCGAGAATTGATGGGCGTAGTCGGACAGGCGTTTTTCGGCTGACGGGATGCGAACCCTGTCCAGAAGGGCGATGGCCTCTTTCCTGGCGTCCTCCCGCGAGATATCGCGGTGTTGACGCAAGGTCTCTATCATATGAAATCCGATCGTATAGACCGGATTGAGGCTGGTTTCCTGGAAGATCATGGCGATCTGGTTGCCCCGGATCGCGCGCATCCTATCGTCCGGGAGAGAGAGCAAATCGCGTCCCTCGAAATCCACGGCGCCCCGAATCCGGCTGGTCGCCTTCGGCAACAGACGCATGATCGACATTGCGGTAACGCTTTTGCCAGAACCGGATTCGCCGACTACGGCGACGGTTTCCCCTCGTCCGATATCGAAGGAAATATTCCTGACGACCGGGCTCCAGGCTCCATTGACAAGAAAGGACGTCTCAAGCCCATTGACGGAAATCAGGGGGGCAAGCGTGGTCTGCGAAGCAAGAACAGCCATTATCCATGCCCTTTCGGATTGAAGATGTCACGAAGGTGATCGCCGACGAGATTGATGGTGACGATGGTAACCAGGAGCGCGACACCGGGATATATGCTCACCCAGTATTGGCCGGACAGGATGTATTTGTAGCCGTTGGCAATCAGCAGGCCGAGGCTCGGTTCGGTCACGGGAACGCCGAGACCGAGAAACGAGAGGGTCGCCTCAAGCGCGATCGCGCGGGCGATCTGGACCGTTGCGATCACGACCAGCGGCGGCAGGCAGTTCGGCAGCAAATGGCGAAAGACGATCCGATAGGACGGAACGCCGAGGCAGGATGCGGCCTCGATATATTCGCGCCGGCTTTCCACCAGCGCCGTGCCGCGCGCCGTGCGCGCATAGGTCGCCCATTCCACGATGATCAGCGCCAGCACCACATTCCCGACGCCCTTGCCCAAGAAAGCGAGAATCATCAATGCGACGAGCATGGACGGAAAGGAGAGCTGCAGGTCGACCAGACGCATGATGACACTTTCGACCCGGCCCCCGACATAGGCGGCAAGCAAACCGAGCGAGGCGCCGATCATTGCCGCGACGAAAGCGGAAGCGACGCCGACCGTCAGCGAGATGCGCAGGCCGTAAAGAATGGCCGACAGCATGTCGCGTCCCTGGTCGTCCGATCCAAGCAGATAGGAATATTCGCCGTTGGCTGCCGGGGTGCCCGGCGGCATAAGGCCATCCATGATGTTGAGTTGCAGAAGATCATAGGGGTTCTGCGGCACGATCAGCGGCGCGAATATGGCCGCCAGAATGATCAGGACAAGAACAGCCAGCGCGAAGACCGCGATCTTTGATTTCATGAAGTCGCGCAGGAGGCGCTTGCCCGGTCTCTCCGTGGCAACAAGCTGAACAGGCCCGATATCCGGTTCGTAAAGATCGGTCATCATACGCCTCCCTTCATGCTAAGTCTCACGCGCGGATCGAGAAGCGTGTAGGTCAGATCGACTGTAAGATTGATGATGGTAAACACGATGACGATCATGACCAGGTAGGCGATGATAATGGGCCTATCGAGAACATTGATGCTGTCGACAATGAGCTTGCCCGTACCCGGCCAGGCGAAAATGCTTTCCGTCACGACCGAAAACGCAATGATCGAACCGAATTCGAGGCCGAGGATCGTGATCACGGGGATCATGATGTTCTTCAACACATGCACGGCAACGACGCGACGCTCGTTCAGTCCGCGGGCGCGGGCGTAGCGGATGTAGTCCTGCGGGAGCGTTTCCTGCACGCCGGCGCGGGTGAGCCGCATCACCAGCGCCGTTTTGAACAATGACAGGTTGATTGCCGGGAGCAGCAGATGACGTAGGCCGTCAACCGTGAGAAACGACCAGCCGACGCCGAACACCTTCACGGTTTCCCCGCGGCCACTGGCGGGAAGCCACCCCAATTGGACCGCGAAAACCATGATCAGGATGATGCCAACCCAGAAGGTGGGCAGGGAAAACCCGAGAATGCTTCCCGCCATCAGTGTCTTGGCTGACAGGCTGTCGGGCCGAAGCCCGGCATAAAGCCCCAGCGGTATGCCGATGGCCACGGATATCACCATGGCGCTCATTGCCAGTTCGAATGTCGCGGGCATACGCTCGAGAATGATCTGGAGAGCCGGCCGGTTGTAGACGTAGCTGTTGCCGAGATCTCCGCGCAACGCATTTTTCAGGAAGTCGAAATACTGGATGTAAAGCGGCTGATCGAGCCCGAGGGAGTGGATCAGACGCAACCGCTCCGCCTGGGTCGCATCCGGTGGAATGAGAATATCGACCGGGTTGCCGATCACGTTGACGCCAATGAAGACGATTACCGTCATGGCGAGAATGACGAGCGCAGCCTGGAAAAACCGCCTGCCGAGCCAAAGGGCCATCTGCGTTTACCTTAGTTCCGGAGTTTTCGTTTCGAGCCGTGCACGCACTTTTTCAGCCCCGGAAGTCGGGGCCCGGGCGCTCGGCTGTCACGACGCCCGGGCCTGCGAGAAGCCCGGGCGCCCGCCGATGACAGTCTATTGTTCGCGAATGTTGCGCGCCATAGTAAAACCGTCGGCGCGCGGCTCGAGCAACAGCCCTTTGCGCACGCCCCAGCTCGACTTCAGGAAGAACAGCGGAAGCAGCGCATGGTCCTTGATCGCAACCTCGGTCGCTTTTTTCAGCAGTTCTTCACTTTCCGCCTCGTCGAACGTGCTCTGCGATTCCATGATGAGCTCGTCGACCTCAGGGTTCGAATAGAAGTTATTGTTGTTTGCGCCGTAGCCGTTTTCCTTGTCGACGGTCTGAAGCACCGTCGTCACCATGCTGGTCGTGCTGCCGGTCGGCGTGCCGTACATGATCATGAAGAAGGAGAATTCGTTCGCGCGCGCGCGTTTGAAGAAGACCGAGGTGGGCATGGCGTCCACGCTCGTCTTGATTCCGATCGCGGTAAGCATGGCCGCGACCGCCTGGCAGGTCTGAACGTCGCCGGTGAAGCGGTTGTTGTAGCAATGGATCGTCATGCGGAACCCGTCAGGATATCCGGCCTTGGCAAGCAGCTCCTTCGCTTTCGCGGGATCGTATTCGGGAACGCCCAGTGAGGGCACATAGCCCTGCATTTCCTCGGCCGCGAGTTGGCCTGTGGGAACCGCCGCGCCATTCATGATGCGCTCGGCAAGACCCGTACGGTTGATCGCGATGTTCACCGCCTCCCGGACGTCGGGGTCGCTGAACGGGTTCTCCTTGAGATCCGAACCGTCATTGGCCTTGATGAAGGGGGAATTCGGTCTGACGCTGTCGAAGGAAAGGTATACGTTGAATACCGAGGTGTCCTCGACGAGGCTGGTCTTGCCGCTGTCAGCAATCTGCTTGCTAAGGTTGCCGGGAACCTGGTCGATGACATCGACATCACCGGCAAGCAGACCTGCAACCCTGGCGCTGTCATCGGGAATGAACCGGTAAGTGACCTTGTCCCACGGCTCCACGCCATTCCAGTAGTCCGGATTCTTCTCCAGAACCACGCTGTCGCCGGGCGTCCATTTGATCCAGCGGTAAGGGCCCGTGCCGATGGCGGCGCTGCCGCCATTGAAATCTTCCTCGGTCGCGTCCTTGGCTGCCTTGGCCGAGACCATGCCTATGGAGGTCAGGTTCCATGGCAACATCGAAGTCGGCGTCTTGGTCTTGATGATCACGGTGTGGTCGTCCTTGGCCTCGACCGAGGCGATATCCTTGAGATACCCGGCATAGGTGCGCAGCCCCTTGATCGTTATACCGCGATTGAGAGAGAAGACCACGTCCTGTGCCGTGAAGGGCGTGCCGTTGGAAAACTTGACGTCCTCCCGAAGTCGGAATTCCCAGGTTGTGTCATCAAGAGGCTTCCAAGACGTCGCCAACCAGGGGACCGGCCTCAGATAGCGGTCCTGATATACCAGCGGCTCGTAGACCTGCAGATCCACGTTGCGGTTCGGCGTGTAGAGTTGATGAGGATCAGCGTTGTCGACAGCGGCTTTCATGCCGATGACAAGATCCTTCGCGGTCGCCGCGCCCGTCATCAGGCCTGCGATCAATATTGCGAGTAAGGCTGTTCTAGGTTTCATTCGGAGTTCCCCTTTTTGGTTGATTGGTTTCCGTTTAAAGTGCCTCTTTGTCCCGCCCCGGCTAATCCATGCAGGCGGCTGTCCGTTCAAGGTGCCAGGCGATGCGATTGCGCGCGCGGACGGCGTCGACCATTGCAAAACGGAAGAAATCCGTTCCGGGGGTCGCCGCGGACAGGATGCGGAGCGGCTCCAGCACCGGCCATGCGGGCAGGGCGAGCGCCGGCTCGTGGACGAACCGGTCTCCGCGGCTGTGTTCGAGCAGCACCAGTTCACGCGAGGCGCGTATGATGGCGCTGTTGATCAATGGCGGCGCGCTATGTTTGTGAAGGGCGTGAAGGCGGTCGGTCGCCGCGTCAATGCCCGAGATCAATACGCCGAGGTCCAGGTTCTCGCCGAGTTTTTCCTGAAGTGGAAACAACTCCGAGCGCAAGTCTTCAAGCGACGCGAGAATGTCGATCGGGAGCACGTCCTCGGTCAGAAGCCGCCATACGCATTCAAGGACGACCCTGGCGTCGCGCACGAGATTCGCCTCATCGATCTTGTCGATCAGGTCGTCGGGCGTATGCCACCACCAGCCGAGCGCGTTGCGCATCTTGCTGTCGGGATCAGTAAACTGGCCGCTCAGGGACCCGAACATCGACGGAATCCCGATCCCCTGAAGCGATTCATCGGCTGAGCGGACTTTTCGCTTGCCGGCAAGCACCTGCCCGGTTTCGGCTGCGATTGCTCTGGCGGCGAGCGGCCGCAAAGAACGCATGACACCGGTATTTTTCAGATTGCCCGCGCCGATACCTCCTGGGCTGTCGATATTGACATGGGCGACGCATCGCCGGTCGAAGTCGGCCCAGTTCTGGTCCGCGTACCAGGCGGATCCGGAATACCGGCCCTGGGAATGGCCGGACCAGATGCAGATCCGAAGGGCACGCCGCCAGTGAGCGCGTTGCGAAGCGACAAGGCGCGCCACCTCGATCATGCAGGCGTTAGCCGACCCGTTGTCCATGACGCCGTAGTACCATGTATCGTGATGACCGGAGAACAGCACGAACGGCGCCTCTCCGGTCGGTTCGGCCGCAGCCATCTCCGCCACGAGCAGCGGCGTCTTTCGCCAGCCGGTGTCCACCTCGGCGTGGATAAGCGCCTCACGCCCGCCTTCGGCCATCTGTTTGCGGATCGCGAGGCCAGTCGCCGCCGAGACGGATATGACCACGCAGGCCGGCAGGTCCTTCATCGTCTGTACCGAAGGGTTCCCCCAGACCGGGGAGATGCACATCTCGTGAATATGCTCGTGAGGACTGACATGGATGATGCCGGCGACGCCGAGCGCCGTCATGCGATGCGCCACGTCCGGCGAGGCGATTCCGTCGACGACGACGACCTTTCCGGCAACCGCGCCGCTCGGCAGGTCGTCCGCCAGGCCGGAGGGCAGGTCCACCAGATCCGCCTTCAGTCCGTCGACCGGGGAAGATATCCCCATCGAATGGGTGATACAGGCATATTCGGTAGAGGCGATCCGCAGTCCGGCCTTACCGGGAAGACTGATATAGGCGTCGTGTTCCAGCATGGAAGTCTCGAAACCGATATCCGCGAGCTTCGAACGAAGGCCTTCCAGACTCTCGCGCTCGGACGGCGTTCCGGCCAGTTTGGTGAAGCGCGCCAGATGATCCAGCGTTTCCATCATGCGCGCGCCGCTGACGACATCCTTCAGTTCGCCGAGCACGGCGCCGTCAGGCTCCAACATCAATTCCACAGCCGCATGCTCGCCTGTCATCACTCCTGCACTCCGTATTACCGCATCTGAATTTCGATTCCGGCGTTCCCGCCGCCAGTCAGTCGCGCAAGCCAGGCGCGCCGGATCTTTCGGTGAGGTTAGTGCATGTTGATATCACTAGTCAATACTGATAATACATGTCACATCTAGTGTTACAAACTGCGAATTGCCCATTGCCATCCATCCCTCTACAACAGGGCCTTGGGCATCGTTGCAACGGAAGGGGCAAAGCGTGTCGGTTGCGGAAGACAGAAAAGACAACAGCTATCGCATCGAGGCCGTCGACTGCGCGATCGACGTGCTGCAGGCGATCGCCGAGGAACCGGGCCTGGCGATGGCCGATATCGCCCGCAAGGTGGGCGGCAGCCGGCAACGCATATTCCGCATGATCAGGACGCTCGAGGCGCGCGATCTCGTCACCCGCGGCAATGACGGAAAGTCCTACCGCATTGGCTTCGCCACCCTGTTGCTCGGAGCCGCCGCGCGGGGGCAATTCGACCTTGTCCAGATTGCCGAACCTGCGATGTTGGAGCTTGGACGCGCGACGCAGGAGACAGTGCAATTGCGCATCCGTGACGGCGACGAATCCCTGTGCGTCTTCCGCTGGGAGCCGGAGCGGGCGGTGCGCGTTCATTCTGAGGTCGGGCAACGGGGCGCCTTTTACGGCGGATCGAGCAAGATATTTCTCGCCTATATGGAAGAGGATGAACTGGCGCGGTTTCTGGCCGCGCCGTTGCCGCGGCTGACGGCGAACTCGATCGTCGATCCGGCCGTTCTGCGGGAGCGCCTCGCCCGAATCCGGGCGGACGGCTACGCGATCAGCCACGGCGAGGTCAATGATGAGCTGGTCTCGATCAGCGCTCCTGTCTTCGCGTCGGGTTCCAGGGTCGCCGCGGTGCTCAATCTCGCCGCCCCCGCGTCCAGAATGTCCGCATCCACCGCCCAGCAGGTCGTTCCGCAGGTCATGGCCGCTGCGGAGAAGATCAGCCGCGTCATCAGGCTTACCAATCCGCCGGCGGGTCTCCAGAACTGAGGTTGCCCGCCCGGATATCATCCACAGAGCATTTCGCAGTCAGGTGGAAACACCTGACGTCCGCGAAAATGCGTCAAAACAAAGAGATAGAGCTGTTTCGCATTTCCGTGAAACACGGAACAGCTCCAGAGAGAAACACGGCGAAATTGGCTGACGGCGGCGCTGGATTCTTTCTTTTGACGCGTCGGCCGAAAAACCGGACTCCGCTTTTTCGGCTGATGCTCCAATGGCGAGGCAAGCCCGCAGGGCCGGATTTCAAAATGGATCAACCGTTGAGGTGACAGGCGGAGCGGTGACCCGGCGCGATTTCGCGCAACCGCGGCGCCTCTTCGCGACAGCGTTTCGTGGCGTGCGGGCAGCGGGGATGGAAGTGGCAGCCCGAAGGCGGTGAAAGCGGACTGGGCAGTTCGCCCTTGACCGGCGAAAACCGGCGCTTCGTCGTTTCGATCCGCGGGATTTCGGAAAGCAGGGCCTGTGTGTAGGGATGGCTCGGCCGCGTGAAGATGTCGTCGGCATCGGCTTCCTCGACGATCCGCCCGAGATACATGATCGCCACCCGGTCGGAGATGTGTTCGACGACGCCGAGATCATGGCTGACGAACAGATAGGTCAGGCCGAGCGTCTCGCGCAGATCCATGAACAGGTTGATGACCTGCGCCTGGATCGAGACGTCCAGCGCGGCGACGCTTTCGTCGCACACCAGGAACTCCGGTCGCACGGCGAGGGCGCGGGCAATATTGACGCGCTGACGCTGGCCTCCCGAAAACTGGTGGGAAAAGCGCCGTTTCATCGCCGGGTCGAAGCCCGCCATCCGGAGATAGCGATCGACGTAAGGGCCGTCCGGGCCGTCGATCAGGCGGTGGGCGCGCGGCGCCTCGGCCACGATTTCCGAGATCGTCATGCGCGGATTAAGGGCGGCCATGGGGTTCTGGAAAATCATCTGGATGTCGAGATCGACCGCGTGACGCTCACGCTGCGTCATCGCCGCGCGGTCCCGGCCCTTCCACAGGACCGAACCGGAGCTTGGCGGCAGAATGCCCGCCGCGATCCGGCCCAGCGTCGATTTTCCGCAACCAGATTCGCCAACGAGGCCCAGGACCTCGCCGGACCGCACCGTGAGGTCCACGCCGTCTATGGCATGCACGACGGATCGGGGGCGGGCGAGTTTCAATCCGATCGCGATCCGCTCGGCAAGGTCAGGCTGCGCACCGAACCTGCGCGTCACGCCGCGAAGCTCGAGAACCGATGAGGCGGCGGTTTCCGTCGTGGAGAGATTCGGTGCCTGCTGTGGCGATACGGTCATGGTCGTGCTCCGGCAACGTGTTCGGCGACGGGGTGAAAACAGCGATATTCGCGGTCTCCCTCGATCGATAGCTCCGGCTGGACCAGACACCGCGCATCGGCGCGGTCGCAGCGGGTCTGGAAGGCGCAGCCGGCCGGAAGCCGGCCGAGGCCGGGCGTCATGCCAGGTATCTGCATCAGGCGCTGGCCCCTCGAATTCTGGCTGGGCACGGAACCGATCAGACCTTTCGTATAAGGATGGCGGGGCCGGGTCAGAATGTCGGCAACGGGACCACTTTCGACGAGCCGTCCGGCATACATGACGGCGATCCTGTCGGCCAACCGCGAAACGATCGCCAGGTCGTGGGTGATCCAGATGACGGCGGTATCGGCGGTTTCCGCCAGGCGCTGGAACTCGTGGATGACCTGCGCCTGAATGGTCACGTCGAGCGCGGTTGTCGGCTCGTCGGCGATGATCAGGTCCGGCCTGTGCAGAATCGCGATGGCGATGGCCACGCGCTGCCGCATGCCGCCGGAAAACTGATGCGGATAGGCCTCCATCCGCTCTTCGGGGCTCGGAATGCCGACCATGGCCAGTGCATCGCGGGCGCGCGACCACGCCTCGCGCCGCGAAAGCCGCTCGTGGGCATGCAGGGTTTCGGTGAGCTGGGTTCCGACACGCAGCACCGGATTGAGCGTCATCATCGGGTCCTGGAAGACCATGGCGATCCGCCGCCCGCGCAGATCGCGCATTTCCGCAGGACCAAGGCCCGCCAGGTCCCGGCCGTCGAAGAGGACCTGACCTTGGCTGATGCGCCCGGGCGGATCGACCAGCCCCATGATCGAAAATCCGGTAACCGATTTGCCCGATCCGGATTCTCCGACCAGTCCCAGTATTTCTCCCCTTTCCAGGGAAAAGCTGACATCGTCCACGGCTCTCAGCCCGGGTTTTCCCGGATGCATGCCGAATTCGGTCACGAGATTGCGAACTTGGAGGATCGGCGTCATAGCGCATTCCTCGGGTTCAGGACATCGCGGAGCCGGTCGCCGACGAGGTTGATGGCGACAATCGTGATCAGCAGCGCGATACCCGGAAAGAAGCTGATCCAGTAATGACCGCTCAGGAGATATTTATAGCCGTTGGCGATCAGCATGCCGAGGGACGGCTGGGTCACCGAGGCCCCGAGACCGAGGAAGGAAAGCGTCGCTTCGAGGCTGATGGCGCGGGCGACCTGCATGGTGGCGATCACGATGACCGGCGCCAGACAGTTGGGCAGCAGGTGCCGGAACAGGATCCGCCGGCCTGGCAGATTGAGGTTGCGGGCGGCCTCGATATATTCTTTCTCGCGCTCCACCAGAGCCGTGCTGCGCACGGTTCTGGCGTAGGTGGCCCATTCGGCGATGATCAGCGCGATGACCACGTTCATGACTCCCTTGCCAAGCACGGCCAACAGCATCAGCGCCATGAGAATGGTGGGAAAGGAGAGCTGGAGATCGACCAGCCGCATAAGCAGCGTTTCCGTGCGCCCGCCGATATAGGCGGCCAACAGACCAATGGTCGTGCCGATCAGCGCCGCGGCAAGCGCGGACAGCAGACCGACAGTCAGGGAAGTCCTGAGGCCAAAGAATATCCCCGACAGGATATCGCGACCCTGTCCGTCGGTGCCCAGCCAGTAGTGCATTCCGGTCATCGATTCCGATCCCGGTGGCAGTCGTCCGTCGAGGATGTCGAGTTGAGAAAGGTCATAAGGATTTTGCGGTGCCAGCACGGGGGCGAAAATCGCGATCAGCGCTATGACCACGAGCGTGAGGAAGCTGATCGCGGCGCTCGGCGAGGCGAAAAAGGCAAGGACCCTGCGCCGCCGCAACGCCTTGATGGACTCCGGTTGTTCCGAGGACAGGACGGTATCAACTGGTGTGTCTGTCATAGGTCACCCTTTGTTGTCGATGCGGATGCGCGGGTCGAGGAGCATGTAACAGATGTCGGTGAGGAAATTGATGGTCACGAACAGGAGAACCATCATCATCAGGTAGGCGACGATCACCGGTCGGTCGAGCAGGTTGATGCTCTCGATGATCAGCCGTCCCATGCCGGGCCAGGCGAAGATACTTTCGGTCACGACCGAAAAGGCGATCAGGGACCCAAATTCCAGCCCGATGATGGTGACAACCGGTATCATCAGGTTTTTCAGCACATGAACGAACACAATCCGGCGCTCGCGCAATCCCTTGGCGCGCGCAAATTTGACATAGTCCTGCGGCAGCACTTCCTGAACGCCCGCTCGCGTCAGGCGCATCACCATGGACGTCTTGAACAGCGCCAGATTGATGGCCGGCAGGATCAGGTGCTTCAGGCCGTCGAGCGTCAGAAACGACCATTGGATTCCGAGCAGCGGGGCCGTTTCGCCACGGCCATTGGATGGCAGCCAGCCGAGATCTACCGAAAACAGCATGATCAGCATCAGCCCGACCCAGAAGGTCGGCAGGGAAAAGCCGAGGATCGAGCCCGACATGATAAAATGGGAAGAGGGCCGGTCGGGGTAGAGCCCGGCATAAAGACCGAGCGGAATGCCGATGACGATCGCGATGATCAACGCGCTGAAGGCCAGCTCGAGCGTCGCCGGCAGGCGCTGGAGGATGATCGTCAGCGCTGGTCGCCCATAGACGAAACTGTTGCCGAAATCGCCATGCAGCAGGCCCCTCAGGAACAGGAGGTATTGCTCCCAAAGAGGCTTGTCGAGCCCGTAAAAGGCGATGACTCGCGCCCGCTCGGCCTGGTTTGCATCCGGATTGATCAGAATGTCGACGGGATTGCCGATGACGTTCACGCCGATGAAGACGATGATCGTCATGGCGATGATGACGAACAGCGCCTGTATCAGCCTTCGGATCAGCGATGTTGCCATTTCCTGGCCCTCCTTTCCGATCTCACCGCGGTACGCGAACCGAAAGGGACATGCCGTCCCTTTGCGGATCCGCCGCCCCCGTCGATAACTGGTCTGGACCTACGCTGATCGCGTGCAGCGCGGCGAAGGCATAAGCCTGCGGCGAACGTTCCACCGCATAGCCGTCGGCGATCAGTTCCCCCTCAACTGACCTGCGGATGCGATTGCAGATATCTATCGTATTGGAAACGCCGACAACGCGCGGCGCGACGATGGCTTCCAGGACACTCATGTCGAAATCGATCATGTTCATGATGCACTGAGCCACGGTCGGAGCGATGTAGCTGCCGCCCGGCGCGCCGACGACGATGCGCGCGCGGCCATTCTCGAAGACGATTGTCGGCGCCGCCGAACTCGGACGCCGCTTGCCCGGCGCGATCGACCCCGGATGTCCGGGGAAAGGCGTGAAGCGGCTCATCGTGCCATTGTACATGAACCCGAGCCCGTCGGTAATGACGCCCGAAGGGCTTCCGAGCGTGTGCGTCATGGCGACGGCATTGCCTTTACCGTCAACGACGGAAACATGCGTCGTATCGCGCTGCGACATATCCATGCGCTCGACAAAGGCCCGCTCTCCGGCCCGGATGGACGCCGCATGCATTGCCGCGCGTTCTCGCGAAAGCAGCTTGTCGACCGGAACGTCGACATATTGGGGATCACCCATGAAGGCATCCTTGTCGAGGGTCATCCGCTTCATCGCCTCAAACAACAGCGTGACATGGCCCGTTCCCGCATGTTCCATGCTGGCGATGTCGAAATGCTCCAGAATCTGCAACAGCTCGATCACCGACACTCCGGAACCTGGCGGCGGAGACGAGGCGATGCGCCGTCCGCGATAGCTGCCCCAGGCGGGCGCGACGACCTGAAGCGTGTACGCGGCGAGGTCGTCCATGCCGATCAGCCCGCCATGGGCGGCGAAATCTTCAGCGATCCGTTCCGCCAGTTCGCCGCGGTAGAAAATATCGGCGTCTCCGCTCCGGGCGATCAACTCCAGGGTATCGGCCAGATCGGGGTTGACGAGGCGCTCGCCGACGGAGCGCAGGCGGCCGTCGCCGTGGAAATAGATTTTGCGTCCGCTTTCCGTCAGCCTCAGCTTGTCAAGCGTATTGGCGAAGCCGTCGCTGGACTGATCCTTGGTCCAGTACCAGTGCATGTGGTTGCGGATATTGAAACCCTCGCGCGCATAGCGGATGGCCGGGGCGATCAGATCCGCCCAGTCGAAGGTGCCGTAACGCCTGAGCGCCTCTTCATACCCTTTCAGCGAACCGGGCGTGCAGACGGCGTGGTAACCCATATCGGAGATGTTGCCGTCGAGGATATAGCCGAAACCGTCTCGGCTCTGGCCCCTGACCTTGTCGACCCACATGTCCGGCGTGGCGGCCAAGGGCGCGCGCGCGTAGAATTCGAGAATCTCGTGAACGCCGCGTTCCGGCATGAAGACATGCATGGAGCCGAAACCGCCGATGCCCGCCATCTGGGGATCGACGACCCCCTGGGTGAAGGCGCAGGCCAGCGCGGCATCGATCGCGTTTCCGCCCTGCTCGAGAATACGCGCGCCGGCTTCAACGGCTTCGGGCTGCGGCGCGCAAATGGTTGCATTGCTCATCGGGTCTCGATCTTCCCAAGCTGTTTCCTGAAAAAGGCTTTCACGTGGCCGAGAACCTTCATGCGGTCGTGGGAGATGCCCGGAACGATGTCGAGCGTAACGTCGACACCGGCGCTCTCGAAGGATTTCGCCAGCGATTTCAGTCGTTCCGGCCGCGTTCGTCCGGCGTCATTGGCGCCTTCCATGTAGTAGCGTGAGTCCGGTTTGTGGGTGATTTCCCAGGTCTCGAGGTCTGCGTCCCCGACAACCATCTGCACCGGCACCCGCGCCAGCGCTGCCGCATCGAACGGCTTGCCGAACAACGCCTCGACATTGCGGATGCCGACCCACCAGTCGCGTTCCGGATCGAGAAGCGTGACCGAGCCCGGCGCGCCGACGGAGGCGGCCCAGAGTTTTTCGGGATGGAGAATCGCAAAGCGATGGGTGAAGTGTCCGCCGCCGGAAAAGCCGAACATGGCGAAACGCGACCAGTCCTGAGCGTATTTCCCGGCCATTTCCTCGACCATGGACAGGATCGCCAGATCGTAGCGCAGGTCGCCTTCAATGATGTATTTGTAGCCCGACCGCGCGCCGTCTCCCCGAACGTTCATAGGAAAGATCGGACAGAGGACAGCACAGTCATTATACTCGCAGAATTCGGCGAAACCGTCGCGGAATTCTATGGCCGAGGTGCGGCCTGTGCCGTGGACGGCGACGATCAGCTTGAGTGGGCGACCCTCTGCAGCAACCTTCGGGACGTAGAGGAGCATGTGCAGGCGAGGGTCGAAGCGGGACGCGAATATCGCGGTCGCGCCATAGTCATAGATCGCCGCCGCGCGCGCGCGCGCATCGGTGTCACCGAGCTCTTTCATGTTTTTTCTCCGGAAAATTTCGGCGGCCGCAGTGCATCGCGGCCGCCTTTTATCGAACTCTGCGCTTATTCGTCAGACTTCACGTCATAGGCGAGCGTATACTTGTCCCCGCGCGGGGAGTATTCGATCCCCTTGCGCGCGCCCAGTACGACATTTTCGTAATGCATGGGAAGGATTAGATATTCGTTGAAGGTCATTTCCGAAACGTCCTCAAGGATCGGCCTGCGATCATTCTCATCGAGCGTCCGGTTGGCCTCGTCGATCAGGGCATCAAGTGCGGGAACGCTAACGCCGCCGCCATTGTAGCGCCCCGTTCCCTTTTCGGAGTCGCGGGTCGCGACCAGAGCCGTCGCCGGATTGGAGACTTCCCCGGTATTGACGCCCCACGAGGCAAGGAAAAGGCTGAAGTCTCCCGCTGCATAACGGTCAGCATACATCGACCACGGCATGACCTCGACCTGGGTATCGACGCCGACACGGGCGAACATCTGGCCCACGGCCTGCAGAACTTCGCTGTCGTCGACATAGCGTCCTGACGGACCGTGGATCGTCAGCTTGAAGCCGTCGGGATAGCCGGCTTCCGCCAGCAGCGCCTTGGCGCCCTCCGGATCGTACTTGACCGGCTCGACCTTATCCGAATGGCCAAAATAGCCTTCGGCGACAAACTGGTCGGCGACGGTCCCGTTCTTCTGCATGACGCGTTCAACGATTGCCTCTCGGTTGATCGCCATCAGCAGCGCCTTGCGCACCCGCTCGTCCTTGAAGGGATTGGTCGGAAGGGGCGAACCGTCCTTCGCCGTCGCGAACGGTGTCACATCGTTTTCCTGGTCAGTGCCAAGATAGACGATGCGCGTGGACTGGCCGCGGATTATATCGAGATTATCATTGCTTTCGACGCGGTCGGCACCCTCGCCGGGTAGGGTCTCGATCAGGTCGATGTCGCCGGAAAGCAGGCCCGCGAGGCGAGCCCCGTCATCAGGCACGAAGCGCAGGGTCACCTTTGACCAGTCGGCCGGTTGCTCGAAGTAATCATCATTGCGGACGAGTTCGAGACGGTCGCCCGGCGTGTAGCCGGCAAACTTGAACGGACCGGTTCCGACCGCCGCCTTGCCATTGTCGAAATCCTCGACGCTTGCGTCGGCGTAATCGGAGCTGATGATCCGGATGCGGCTCAGGGAGTTGAGGATCATCGGATCTGGAGCGGTCGTCTCGACCACGATCGTCAGCGGGTCGGTGGCTGTCACGTCCTTGATGGTGCGGGTATAGGAGGCGAAGCTCTGGCTCGGCTTGTCGCGGGCGCGAAGCAGCGAGGCGGTGACGTCTTCGGCGTCGAAATCGGAACCGTCGTGGAAGGTCACGCCCTCACGCAGCTTGAACTCCCAATGAGTCGGGTCGATCACTTTCCAGCTGGTCGCCAGTTGCGGCATGTTCTCGGCGGACCCGCTGCGATTGATCAGGCTGTCGAAGATATGACGCGACATCGCGTTGTTCGGGGCGCTGCTGTCTTCATGCGGATCGAGTGTCGTCGGCGTCGTGGACATGCCGACCACGAGCATTTCGCCCTGCTGGGCGTGAGCGCCAAGGGGCAAGGTTGCGGCCGCCACCATGGCCAGAACGGATTTATGGAGCGCGCGTCTGGTAAGGCGAAGGGTCATCGTGTTCTCCTCTGTGTTTTGCACATTCGCTCTTGGTTTTGGCGATCCGCGAGCGGAATCTTTGGTTGCGAATGTGGGTAATTCTGGTTTGGCCGTTTATGTAAAGTCAAGGTAATTTTTTCATTGTTACGACTGTCGTAACGACATAAGTTGTAGTTTTCGAAACGTTGAACGAGTGATCGGAGAGCGGCTTGGACAAAGTAGAAAAAATAAATAATATTGATTATATACAATCAGTTGACCTTGCGATTTCAATTCTGATCGAAATCGCTGGTTCGGCCGATATCACCCTCAGCGAAACAGCACGGAGACTGGGCGAGAGCAAGCCTCGAATATTGCGATCGTTACGTACAATGGAACGGCGTGGTCTGCTTCAGAGGTCACAGAAAGGCGGCTACCGGCTCGGCACGGCCATGCTGGTGCTCGGCAGCGCCGCCTCGACCCAGGTTGATCTCGTCAAACGTGCGGAGCCGGTTCTCGACCAACTCGCGCTCAAGGCCAATGAAACTGTGCAGTTGCGCATCCGGCTCAATACCGAGACCCTGTGCATTGCCAAGGCTGAACCATCGAGGGATCTCAGGGTCCATGCCCATATCGGCAAGCGAAGGCCGCTCTATGCCGGATCGAGCAAGACGATCTTGGCCTTCCTGCCCGAGGAGAGCTGGGACACGTTATTGCCGGAAAGCTTTACGCGCTTCACCGCGAACACGATCACGAAGAAGGAGAGGTTATTTCAGGAACTCAGGAAAATCCGGGCAAACGGCTATTGCGTAAGTTACGGGGAGGTTAGCGACCAATTGGTCGCGATCTCCGTTCCGGTATGCGGCTTCGACGGAATGGCGCTCGCCTGCCTGAATATCGTCGCCCCGAGTTTCCGCACGGAGCAGGCCGACATCGACCGCTACCGTCATCTGCTCAAGGATGCCGCCCGCAAGATCGAACGCAATATCTAGCTCTATATTTGCACGAGCGGACTTGAGCGCCATGGAGCGGGCCGCCGATCAGCACGGGAACGGCGCCGCGAGAAACCACTGCGCCGACGGCCTTGCGGATGGTGTGTCCCGGTTGCCCGCCGCATCGTTTTCGTCAAAGGGCAGGTTGCCGCAATCGGCGGCGCGCAGACCGGTTTCGGGAAGCTTCTGGAACCGGTTGTCATTGGCCGTTTCGGTGTTGACGG
>NZ_JBAKFR010000019.1:0-88785 GCF_053484295.1 Martelella sp. AMO21009 | reverse complement strand
AATAACTGTCAGGCATGTCTCCGAACACCTGTCAGGGATGTCTCCGGGCTTTACATCAAGCCCGAGGGTGACCCGGAGAGGGGGAGAGGGTGTTGGAGAACAGCCGTCGTCATGCTTCGAAAAGCCGTCGTCATCTTCTGTCGTACACCCCACTCCGTGTCATGCTCGTGCTTGACACGAGCATCCAGGCCACACGAAGAGCGCTGCTTGCACGCTTTGCCAGAGCCAACAGCGCTTCAGGAATGTCCAACAAAAAAAGAGGCCGGGACGAACCCGGCCTCTGCATTCCGATAGGCTTTGCGAAGCTTACAGCAGCTTGCCCATGGCGACGGCGACGTCGCCCATGCGGTTGGAGAAGCCCCATTCATTGTCGTACCACGACAGGATGCGCACGAGCTTGCCTTCCAGAACCTTGGTCTGCTGGGCGGAGAAGATCGAGGAGGCCGGGTCGTGGTTGAAGTCGCGGGAGACCAGCGGCTCTTCGCTGTATTCCAGAACGCCCTTCAGCTTGCCTTCGGCGGCTTCCTTGATCGCGGCGTTGACTTCTTCCTCGGTCACATCACGGGTCGGCACGAATTTCAGGTCGACGACCGAGACGTTCGGGGTCGGAACGCGGATCGAGGAACCGTCGAGCTTGCCCTTCAGGTCCGGAATGACGAGGCCGATCGCCTTGGCCGCGCCCGTCGAGGTCGGGATGATCGAGAGGGCGGCGGCGCGGGCGCGGTACAGATCCTTGTGCATCGTGTCCAGCGTCGGCTGGTCGCCGGTGTAGGAGTGGATCGTGGTCATGTAGCCACGCTCGATGCCGAACTTCTCATGCAGCACATAGGCGACGGGCGCCAGGCAGTTGGTGGTGCACGAACCGTTGGAGACGATGATGTCGTCCTTGGTCAGGCTGTCGTGGTTGACGCCGAAGACGATGGTCTTGTCGGCGCCGGCCGACGGGGCGGAGACCAGAACGCGCTTCACGCCGCTCTGCAACAGCACTTCGGCCTTTTCCTTGGCGGTGAAGATGCCGGTGCATTCCAGCGCGATGTCGACATCGCTCCAGGGGAGATCCTTCGGGTCGCGGATCGCGGTGACGCGCATCGGGCCGAGACCGGCGTCGATCGTGTCGCCATCGACCTTGACCTCATGCGGGAAGCGGCCATGCACGGAATCGTATTTCAGCAGGTGCGCGTTGGTTTCGACCGGGCCGAGATCGTTGATGGCGACGACCTCGATATCCTTGCGGCCCGATTCGATGATGGCGCGCAGAATGTTGCGGCCGATGCGGCCAAACCCGTTGATGGCAACTTTTACAGTCATGTAAGAAACTCCCTATTCGCGAATAGTTTCACAAAGTCCCAAGGCCGCACATCTCTGAAAGCTTCCGGGAGGGAGCGGAGAAAACGGTCTTGCGAGGCCTCGGCCCCGGTATAAGCGGTTATGTTCGGAATTTCAGCAAACATCTTCAGTTTGCGGCAATTTCCGGCGCACCGCCCGGCTTTGGGCCGGGCGGCTTGCGTTTCGTCAAATCAGGCGCGCTTCTTTTCCACGGCCTTGACCACGGCATCGGCGGTGATGCCGAAATGCTCGAACAGGGCCTCGCCCTTGCCCGACGCGCCGTAGCCGGTCATGCCGATGAAGATGCCGTCGGTGCCGATGAACGCGTCCCAGCCCATGCGGATGCCGGCCTCGACGCCCACCTTGATCGGCGAGTTGCCGATGATCGCCTTCTGGTAATCTTCCGGCTGCTCGAAGAACAGTTCCATGCACGGCACGGAAACGACGCGGGTGGCAATGCCCTTGTCGCTCAGCTTCTTCTGCGCCTCGACGGCGAGCCCGACCTCGGAGCCGGCGGCGAAGATCGTCACTTCGGCGTCATTGGCCGGGATCAGATCATAGGCGCCGGTCGCGCACAGGTTCTTCTCGGAATAATGGGTGCGCACCGCCGGCAGGTTCTGGCGGGTGAGCGCGATGCCGGAGGGGGCATGCTTGCTTTCGAGCGCGAGCTGCCAGCATTCGGCGGTTTCGGTGGCATCGGCCGGGCGGAACATCAGAAGGTTCGGCACGGCGCGCAGCGAGGCCATCTGCTCGACCGGCTCGTGGGTCGGGCCATCCTCGCCGACGCCGATCGAATCATGCGTCCACACGTGGATGACGCGGATACCCATCAGCGCGGCCAGACGCACCGAGGTGCGGCAATAGTCGGAGAAGATCAGGAAGCCGCCGGAATAGGGGATCAGTCCGCCATGGAGCGCGATGCCGTTCATGGCGGCGGCCATGGCGTGCTCGCGGATGCCCCAGTGCATGAAGCGGCCGGAGAAGTCGTCCGGCTTGATCGGGGCGGTCTGGCTGGTGTTGGTGTTGTTGGAACCGGTCAGGTCGGCAGAACCGCCGATGGTTTCCGGCACGACGCCGTTGATGACTTCCAGCGCGTTCTGCGAGGATTTGCGCGAGGCGAGCGTCGGCTTTTCCTCGGCAAGCTCTTTCTTGTACTTCTGGATCGCGCGGTCGAACGAGCCCGGCAGGTCGCCGGCGAAGCGGCGGGTGAACTCGGCCTTGACGTCGGCCTTGGCGGCGTCGAGCTTCTTTTCCCACTCCACGCGCATCTTGGTGGAGCGCAGGCCGGCAACGCGCCAGGCATCGAGGATTTCCTCCGGTACCTCGAACGCCGGGTATTCCCAGCCGAGCGCCTTGCGGGTGGCCGCGATTTCCTCGTCGCCGAGCGGCGAACCGTGGGCCTTGTTGGTGCCCGCCTTCTTGGGCGCGCCGTAGCCGATCGTGGTCTTGCAGGCGATCAGGGTCGGCTTGTCGGACTTGTGGGCTTCCTCGATCGCAGCCGCGATCTCGTCGGGATTGTGGCCGTCGATATCGATCGTGTGCCAGTTGCAGGCCTTGAAGCGGGCGATCTGGTCCGTCGAATCGGCCAGCGAAACCGCGCCGTCGATGGTGATCGAGTTGTTGTCCCAGAACAGCACGAACTTGTTGAGCTTCAGGTGGCCGGCAAGCGAAATCGCCTCCTGGCTGATGCCTTCCATCAGGCAGCCGTCGCCGCACAGCGCGTAGGTGTAATGGTCCATCAGCTCGTCGCCGAATTCATTGGCGAGCTTGCGTTCGGCGATCGCCATGCCGAGCGCATTGGCAATGCCCTGGCCGAGCGGACCGGTGGTGGTCTCAATGCCGGAGGCGTGGCCGTATTCGGGATGGCCGGCCGTCTTGGAGCCGAGCTGGCGGAAATTCTTGATATCCTCGATCGTCATGTCCTCGTAGCCGAGGAGGTAGAGCAGCGAGTAAAGCAGCATCGAGCCATGGCCGGCCGACAGCACGAAACGGTCGCGGTTCGGCCAGTCGGGGTTCTTGGGATCGAACCGCATGAAGCGGGTGAACAGCACCGTGGCGACATCGGCCGCGCCCATCGGCAGGCCGGGATGGCCGGAATTGGCCTTCTGCACGGCGTCCATGGAGAGGAAGCGGATCGCGTTGGCCATCCGGTTATGTTTATCAAGAGAAGTCATGTTCTTCTTCGCTTTTCTTGAGTCTGTGGGAATGACATCGGTCTTCGGGAGTGACACTGGTCGACGGATTACCGGCGAAAACGCCGGACGGCAATGCTGCCGCGAAAACTATTATGTTGATCCGAACGACAAGGCAGCCGTCCTCAGGCGCCCCCTTGCCCGGAAAACGACGGGACCCTACACCATTTCATACGGGCCTGCCACCGCTTAAATCAGCAAGTTTGCGGGCGTCGCAGGATTATGGCCGGAGCCTGCGGCGCGGCGCGCGGCGGGATATTTGCGCATGCCAGTGGCCGCGAACCATGTTTCCTATTGACAACTATCAGGCTGCGTTGACCTCGGCTGTTAACACTCCCTAAGATCATAATGAAAATTAGAGCATCTTGGCGATTCGCTCTCGACGTAGCGATGGTTTGCCGAATATGCCGGGTCAAATTCCATCACGGGGTGGGGTTACAAGAATGGTCGCAAACACTGACCGGTTGGACGCCGCGCTGGCCGCGCTGGAAAAGGCATTCTCGACACTCGAGAACGCGATCGACGCTCGCGCCGAAAACCTCCAGAACCGCGAAGAGCTCGAAAACGAGGTCCGGATCGTGCACGAGGACCGGGCGGGTCTCGCGCGCGAACTCGATCAGGCGCAGTTCCGGGCAAACCGGCTCGAGGAAGTCAACCGCGAGGTTTCCGGTCGGCTGGTGGCGGCGATGGAGACCATACGCTCCGTTCTCGCCCACGAGAAATAAGAGGCGAGGCAGATGGCGCAAGTCACGGTCAATATCGACGGCAAGGCCTACCGCATGGCCTGCGAGGAAGGCCAGGAGGAGCACCTGCTGGACCTCGCCGCCCGCTTCGATTCCTATATTTCCAATCTGCGCGGCAGTTTCGGCGAGATCGGCGACCTGCGCCTGACCGTGATGGCCGGCATCATGATCATGGACGAGCTCCACGACCTGCAGACGGCCGTTGACGCCAATGCCGCCGAGCTTGCGGAATTGCGCCGCGCCGCCGGCTCCGCCGACGAGACCCGGGCCGCCGAGGCCGATGCGCTTGCCGACAGGCTGGAAAACCTCGCCGAGCGGATCACGACGCTGTCGCGCAAGGTTTCCGGCGTCACCAAGTAGGCCTGCGATGGATGCCGCGCGGGCCTGCGAAGCGGTGGCGAACAGCGCCGCGCTGGTTGTCGAATATCACGGCTTCCGCCGGATCATCGAGGTCCATGCCGTCGGTCGTGGCGCGAACGGGCAGGGGCTGATGCGGGTGTTCCAGGTGGCGGGCGGCTCAAAGTCGGGAACGCTCGGCTGGAAGCTGTTTCATACTGGGGAAGCGACGCTGGTCGGCATTGCGCCCGACCCCTCCTGCGCTCCGCGGTCTGGATTCAACCCGGCCGATCCGGCAATGACGGAGGTTTTCTGCCGGGTTTGAGATGGCGACGCAGCGCGGAAAATATTCCTTTCGACTGATCGGCAAAGTTTTGCTAGCCCGCCCGAAAATATCGCTATGCCACCCCCTTCCAGCGACCCCCGCGACACTCTATATAGTAGATACGGTCTGCGCTTCTCGACAGGAATCAACGAATCCCCGGGGCCTTACTCGATCCTAAGGGAGCTGTCCCTGACCCGGCCCGTGGGCTGGGTTATATGGCGCCCACCTACTTCTGTAGGCGCCCAGGATCCAACCGATTCCATCGGTCGCCGTGGACCGCACTTCTTATCGGGGAGAACCCTCTTGGCCCTTCCCACAAAATCCGAACTGCGCAGTGAAAGCCTGAAACGGCGCGATGCGCTGTCCGTTGACGAGCGGCAGGAAAAGAGCCTGGCGATCGCCACCCATGGCGCCGAGGCGCTGTCGCGCCTTGCCGCCGGCAAATGCGTTGCCGCCTACCACCCGATCCGTTCCGAAGTCGATGTCGCTCTGCTGGCACATATGCTGGAGGATGCCGGCGCGCGGCTTGCGCTGCCGGCGGTGCTCGACCGCGAGACCATCGTCTTCCGCGCCCACAGCGCTGCCGGAACGCTGGTTCCCGGTGGCTTCGGCACGATGGCGCCGGGGGAGGAGGCGGAGATTGTCGATCCCGATATTCTTCTGATGCCGCTTTCCGTGTTCGACCGGCAGGGCAACCGCATCGGGTATGGCGCGGGCCACTACGACCGCGCGATCGAACGGCTCGCCGCCAAGGGCCGCAAGCCGCTTTTGATCGCCGTCGCCTTCGCTCTTCAGGAAGCGCCGGCGGTGCCCGCCGAAGCCCATGACATGCCGCTCGACGGCGTGATCACCGAGACGGGGCTTGCCTGGTTCGGCGATCCGCCGGAAGGTCTCTGAGCCGCTGCGCACGCTTTCGCGGCACAAAATCATTGCCATGACCGCCTCAAGGGCTCTAAACCGGCCGCAAAACCAATGCGCGGCGCGCGCGGCAGGATGGAATTTCATGCGTTTGCTTTTTCTGGGGGATATGGTCGGCAAGACGGGGCGCACGGCGGTGTGGGAACGATTGCCCGGCCTGATCAGCGACCTGAAGCTCGATTTCGTCATCGTCAACGGCGAGAATGCCGCCGGCGGCTTCGGCATCACCGAGTCGATCTTCCAGGACACGATCGATGCCGGCGCCGATGTCGTGACCACCGGCAATCATGTCTGGGACCAGAAGGACGCGATCATCTTCGCCGACCGGCACGAGCAGTTTCTGCGCCCCGCCAATTATCCGGCGGGAACGCCCGGTCGCGGCTCCTCGCTCTATTACGCCAGAAACGGCGCGCGGGTTCTGGTCGCCAACATCATGGGCCGGGTATTCATGCACCCGGAACTGGACGACCCCTTCAAGGCCGCCGAGACCATCCTGGAGGCCTGCCCGCTGAAGAGCGAGGCCGATGCGATCGTTTTCGATTTCCATGCCGAGGCAACCAGCGAGAAACAGGCCTTCGGCCATTTCGTTGATGGCCGCGCCAGCCTCGTCGTCGGCACTCACACCCACGTGCCAACCGCCGATTGCCAGATTCTAAACGGCGGGACGGGCTTTATGTCGGATGCCGGAATGTGCGGCGATTACGATTCCTCCCTTGGCATGGACAAGGAAGAGCCGCTCAACCGCTTCATCTCGAAGATGAACAAATCCCGCTTCGAAGCCGCCACCGGCCCGGCCACCATCTGCGGCCTAGGCATCGAGATATCGGATCGCACGGGACTGGCGGAGAAGATCGCGCCGTTGCGTCTGGGGCCGAGGCTTGAGGAAACGGTGCCGGCCTTCTGGGCGTAGCGACGGCTTCCGGCTGTCAACCACCCAGTAGGAATCGGCCGCCCATCCACAGGCCCATCAGGACCATCATCAGGTTCTCGGTCAGTGAGATGAAACCCAGCGGAACGGAGGAATTGCCGCCGACGCAGGCGCATTTCAGTTCTCGCTTGTCGATATAGACGGCCTTGAACACGCTGACCGCGCCCACCGTCCCGATGAACAGCGCCACCGGCGCGGAGAGCCAGGGCAGCAGTCCGGCGGTCATCAGGATACCCGCAAGGGCCTCGCCATAGGGATAGACCTTGCCATAGGGCACCCAACGCCTCGCGAGCAAATCATAGTTCAGGAACATGATCGAGAACTGTTCCACATCCTGCAGCTTCTGGATCGCGAGGATCGTCATCGAGAGCGAGATGAACCAGACCACGCTCTGCCATGTCAGCACGGTGCCGTACTGGTGAAAGGCAAGCCCCAGCGCCAGCAGGGCCGCGACCGAAAAGATCGCGATCACCGGGCGATAGCTGGTATCGGATTGCTCTTCCTCCGGCGGATCAACGCCGAGAAACACCCTGAGGTCGTCATAGCCGCCGATCCGCTCGCCGTCGATAAAGGTCTGCGGCGTTGTCTCCACATCATGTTCGCGCTGGAAGGCGTCGGTCTCCTCGCGGGACTTCAGATGGTGATCTTCGACCTGATAGCCGTGCCGCTCCAGCATGTCCTTGGATTTCAGGCCATAGGGGCAGATGTGATCGGGCATCACCATCCGGTAAAGTCTGGCGGTTTTCGCGGTCTCTGCCATTCCTTCCCTCCAATCCTGCAGGCGTTGTGGCCGTGCCCGTTATAGAGATCGGGAAACGGCTCTTCCACGTCCAACGAAACGCCGTCGGTTATGTTCCCCGGGGGAAGTGAAAGCCGATTTCCAGAAACCCCGACTGGGACTATCATGTCAGCCGGGCGCCGCGCCGGGCGGCGGAGAGAGGGAGGGCCTCATTGCCGCTGCGATCACCTTTGCGCTTTCGAATTTCACATTGACCTGTTTTGTCTTCGGCCTGATCGCCGCGGCGATCGCGCTTGCCGCGCAGCAACCGCCGCGTCCGCAAGGCGCCGTGGTCGAGGCCTTGCTCGTATGGTTCCTGTTCTTCTCGATTGGCGTCTCGCTGTTCTACAATTTCATCATGCATGTCTTTTTCGGCAAGATGACGGCCTCGTTCATCGGCTGGGCGGACAGCCTGTTCCAGGCGGAAGTCGGCTATGCCAGCCTCGGTTTCGCGGTCGTCGGATTCATGGCTTTCGCCGGCCATCGCGGCATGAGGATCGCCGCGATCGTCGGTCCCACCTGCTTCCTCTGGGGGGCCGCGGTCGGCCACGTGATCGATATGGTCCGCACCCACAATTTCGCGCCGGGCAATGCCGGCGTGATCTTCTGGACTGATATCCTCCTGCCGGTCTTCGGGCTGGTGCTGCTGGCGCTGAGCCGGGAGGGATCGCATCGGTCTGCGTGAACACGCCGGTCTGAACGGATCGCGGCCGCGTCGCGAAGACCCGGCCGCCTGTTGCATCAGCCCTTATGGGGCACGATGCCCGGAGGCTGCCAGTCGCCGTCGAGGACGGCCTGTTTCGGCCAGTAGATTCGCATCGCGACATAGAAGGGCCCGTCGGGCGCGGGCAGCCAGTTGGCCTTTTTCGCCGGGTCCGTCGGTGCGTCCTTCTGGATGTAGAGGGTCAGCGAGCCATCGGCATTTTTCGTCAGCTCCGGCAGCATCGGGGCGTTGATGAGGTAGCGGTCGATCGGGTTGGGCACAAGGTGCTGGGTCTTGCCGTCATACATGGTGACCGACCAGAAGGCGTTGGCGGGCGGCAGTTCGCCGGGCTTGAATGTGATGGTGTAATCCGATTTCGAGCCGTCGAGCTTGTTGTGGTCGATGTCGATATTGGTGATCGGGTAGACCGCCTCGGCGGTGTCATTGGCAAGCAGTCCAGCCACGGCGACGGCGGCGCGCAAGCCCCAATTGCCGTCATAGCCATCGCGATTGCCCTGAATGCCCGTGGTCACGCTCCAGCCGTTTTCGATCTTGCCCATGGATTTGATCGCGTTTGCGATATCGGCGCGGGCGGCCTTCACGCCCTGTTCGATCGCCGCAAGTTCAGCGTCGCTGGCATCCGCCGGCGGGAAGGGCTTGCCGGCTTCCAGCCCGATGCTGGCGAATTCTTCGCGCAGCGGTTTCTCGACCGCCGCCGGGCCGGTTGCCGGCGCGAACTGAAGCAGGAAGGCGAGATAGCCGAGGGGATTCTCCTTCGCCGACTGGTCGTCGATCTTCGGCCAGTCGATGGCAGGGGCCGGCGCAGGCGCCGGCTCGCCTAGGAAGGCGGAAAGCGGCTCGACGGTATAGCCGGCCTGGATCTTGCGAACGTTGTCGATATCGGCCGGGTTGAAGAGCTGGGTGCGGTAGAGCGCGGTGGCGAATTCGGTTTCCGACTGGAACACCTTGGCGATGCCCTTCGGCGCATCGCCCTTCCAGTCGGGCCCGGCCACGGCGTAGCAGGCGGCGTCATTGCCGGTGGTGCGCGAGCCGATATAGCCGAAGTTGAAGGTGTAGAGCGAAGTCAGCATCACCGAGTAATAGCGGTCCGTGTCGATTGCCGGCACGCACAGCACCAGCGGCTCGGCGCGCAGGTCCATCCAGAGCTCCGAATAGGGCGTGTCGCTGTTGGGCGTGACGATCGAGGTATCGGCCGGCGTGAACACGTTGGATTCGTTGTGAAGCGTGTTGAACGGCGCCTTGAACTGCGAATTGTCCGTGTCGATCGCCTGATCGTACATCAGCTTGTAGAGGTCCACCATCGGCAGGCCGTAAACGGTCGCCTCCTCGGCGATCCTGGCGGTGTCGGCAGGTTTGTCGGCGGCAATGCCGCTGACCGGGGCAAGAAGAAGGCCGGCGACAGCAAGGCCGGCGACGAAGGGCTTGTACATCTGTATCTCCTGTTGCGCACAGTGCCGTCGCAAGCTGCGCGTGCCGGCGGCGGTTTCAATCCTGGCCTCTATACAACCTGAAATATGAATACAGGATGTCCGGATACTTGTGATGCGGGAAAAGCGGGGCGCGACATTTTTGCGCGGGCTTCAGGCTTTGGTAACCAAACTCGCGGAGAATCCGGTTCGTCACCAGTTTTCGAGTATGTGTAAAAAGCGAGTATCACATGGTTCCGGTTTCCGCCCTTCAGGCAAAGGCGGCGCGTCCCGCGCCTTGGCTCGACACCATCATCAAGGGCGATTGCGTTGCAGCGCTTGAAAACCTGCCGGATCACTCGGTCGACGCGATCTTCGCCGATCCGCCGTATAATCTCCAGCTTGGCGGCGTGCTCCATCGCCCGGACCAGTCGAAGGTCGATGCCGTCGACGACGCCTGGGACCAGTTTGCCTCGTTCGAGGTCTATGATGCCTTCACCCGCGCCTGGCTGCTTGCCTGCAAGCGGGTGCTGAAGCCCACCGGCACGATCTGGGTGATCGGCTCCTACCACAACATCTTCCGCGTCGGCGCCAAGATGCAGGATCTGGGCTTCTGGATCCTGAACGACATCGTGTGGCGCAAGACCAACCCGATGCCGAATTTCAAGGGTCGCCGGTTCCAGAACGCCCATGAGACCATGATCTGGGCGAGCCCCAATGCGGAAGCGAAGGGCTATACCTTTAACTACGACGCCATGAAGGCGGCCAATGACGATGTGCAGATGCGCTCCGACTGGCTGTTCCCGATCTGCTCGGGCGGCGAGCGGCTGAAGGATGAGGAGGGCCGAAAGGTTCATCCGACCCAGAAACCCGAGGCGCTGCTGTCGCGCATCATCCTGTCCTCCACCAAGCCCGGCGATGTCGTGCTCGATCCGTTCTTCGGCTCCGGCACCACCGGCGCTGTCGCCAAGCGGCTCGGCCGCCATTTCGTCGGCGTCGAGCGCGAGCAGGAGTATATCGACGCCGCGCAGGCGCGCATCAATGCGATTGATCCGCTTTCGGCGGATATGCTGAAGCCGCTGCCGAGCAAGAAGTCGCTGCCGCGCGTCGCCTTCGTTTCGCTGATCGAGAGCGGCCTGCTTTCGCCCGGTGACCGGCTGACTTCGCCCAAGGGTGACCATGTGGCGCTGGTGCGCGCCGATGGAACGCTGGTCAGCGGCCAGACCGCCGGCTCGATCCATCGGCTCGGCGCTCAGGTGCAGGGCGCGGAAGCCTGCAATGGCTGGACCTTCTGGCATTATGAGGAAGCCGGCAAGCGCCATCCGATCGACCGGCTGCGCGGCGAGATCCGCGCGGCGACGGCGGCAATCTGAGCGGCCAGGACCTGCAACCTATATTAGTGAGAATGCAACTAAATATAGAGTTTGTTTAGGATTTTCGTTTATCGGTTGTTAGGTAAACCCTGCAACAGGCGTCATGACCTCCAGACACGACGCATCCTTCGGGCCCGGTCCCTGCCGGGCCCGAATTATTTCATACGGTGATGCCGTAGCCCGCGAGATCGCGTTCCAGCTGGGCGGCGTTGACGAAGCGGATGCCGTGCCATCCGGCGGTCTTCGCGCCCTCGATATTTTCCGCCTTGTCATCGATGAACAGCGTCGCCTCCGGCGTCAGGCCGAAGGTCTCGGCGTGGCGCTCGAAGATATCGCGGTCGGGCTTGACCATGCCGATCTCGCCGGAAACCGTGATGCCCCGGCCTTCCTCCAGAAACGGATAGCGCGCGCGGCAGATGCTGAACGTATCAGGCGCGAAATTGGTCAGCAGGGTGACGTCGTGTTCGGAGGCGGCAAGCTTGCGGAACAGGGCCACGGAATCCTCGTAGCAATAGGGGATCATCTCCGGCCAGTGGGCCCGGAAGGCACGGATATTGTCGGCCTCCTCGGGGTGGCGGGCAATCGCCACCGCCTCGGCTTCCGCCCAAGGGCGACCGCGATCCTGCTCGTGGTTCCAGGCATTGGTGCAGACCTCAGCGAAGAACCGGTTCCGCTTTTCCTCGTCCGGAATAATGCGCTTGAACGGGATCAGCGGGTCGTAATGCACCAGAACCTGGCCGATGTCGTAGACGATGTGGCGGATTTCAGCGGTCATGGGGTCTCCGTTTGAATGCATCGGGAACGGCCTTGGAAATGGCCTTCTTCATTACACTGGGAAGCGCTTTTTCGCCAAGCCCGGTTTCCCAGCGTCCGCCCGCAACGGGCCGTTCCGGGGTCACCGCATGCCAGACGGAAAGCCGCAGTTCGAAATGGGTGAAGACATGGGTGATCTCGCCGGCATGGCTCCAGTCGGCGGCGAAAGGGGCGGCGTCGCTGCCGGTTGCGCCATCCTGGCGGGCTGTCCAGCCGGTGGTCGGCGGTTCCGCCATGCCGCCGAGAAGACCCGTGCCGGGCCGGGTGCGCAGCAGCACGCGACCATCCGGCGTTTCGGCCACGAAGGCAGCGCCCCGACGCACCGGGCGGGCGGCTTTGGGCATTTTCAAGGGAAACCGTTCGGGATCGTCATTGGCAAGCGCCAGACAGTGCGCGCGAAACGGACAGAGCGCGCAGGCCGGCCGCTTCGGCGTGCAGATCGTGGCGCCGAGATCCATCATCGCCTGGGCGAAGTCGCCGGGCCGTTCCGGCGGCGTCAGCTTCGCGGTCCATGCGCGGATTTCAGGCTTGGCGGCGGGCAATGGGGTTTCGATCGCGAAAAGCCGGGTGACGACCCGCTCGACATTGCCGTCCACCACGGTTTCGGGACGGTCGAAGGCGATCGCGGCGATTGCCGCTGCGGTGTAATCGCCGATGCCGGGCAGCGCCTTCAGCCCTTCAAGCGTATCCGGAAACACGCCGCCGTGCTCGCGCGCGACGGTTTCTGCGCATTTCTTCAGGTTGCGGGCGCGGGCGTAATAGCCGAGCCCGGCCCAAGCGGCCATGACATCGTCGGTCTCGGCGGCGGCGAGGTCTTCGACCCTCGGCCAGCGGGCGAGGAACTTTTGGTAATAGGCCTTCACCGCCTGCACCGTGGTCTGCTGCAGCATGATCTCGGAGAGCCAGACATGGTAGGGGTTCGCTCGCGCGCCTTTCAGCCGGTCGCCGGGGCCGGTTCGCCAGGGCAGGTCGCGGTGGTGGCGGTCGTACCAGGTGAGCAGGTCGTAAGAAAAGTGATCCATGAAATTCCGGTGCTGCGCTTTGCCTCCTGATCGGGTACAGTGCCAGGCGCAAACGGGCAACATCTGCCGCCCGTTTTCATCGTTATTGTCGAAAGAGCATGATGCGTCCCACCCGTTCAAGAAGCGCCAGCCAGATTGCCGATGTCGCCAACGGCCTTATCGATCCGATTCTTGCAAAGCGGGCCGGTATCTCCACAGCGCTTCTCAACGCCTGGCCGGAGATTGCCGGCGAGACCTATGCCGAATTCTCCCGCCCTGAAAGGATCGCCTGGCCGAAACGCTCGGGCGCGGAGGAGGATGGCGGTTTCAGGCCGGGAACGCTGACGATTGCCTGCGAGGGCGCGCGGGTTCTGTTTCTCACCCACGCCCAGGACGAGTTGATCCACCGGGTCAATGGCTTCTTCGGCTATGTGGCGATCGAGCGGGTGAGGGTGGTGCAAAAACCGGTCCAGCCGCTCGGCGGGAACCATCGCCCCAAGCCCACGCTCTCGCCCTCGGAAAAGCGCGATCTCGAAGCGCGGCTCGCCGGTATTGAATCCGAGGCGCTCAGGAAAGCGATCATGCGGCTGGGTGCCGGCGTCATGAGCGAGAAGCGCAAAGGACGCCGCTAATTCAGCCATCGTTCAGCATGATCAGGTCACATTTGTTTGAAGCCTTGGCGCGGCGGGCGGCTTGTACATTCGGGCCGCGGTCGCTAGTGAGAGTTACGGGAAACAGACGAGGTAGAGACTATGCCTGAATTCGAGATCACAAAGCGGAACCTGCTGCGCGGCGCGGCTGTCGGCGCGGCCATCGGCACGATGGGCTTCTCATCCGCCATGGCGCAGGACCTGCCGAAGAGCCAGGGCAGCGTCGATATGGAAAAGGCGCTGGAACCCGGCAGCCTTCCCGATATCGCGCTCGGCGAGCCGGATGCCCCGGTCAAGATCATCGAATATATGTCCATGACCTGCCCGCATTGCGCGACCTATCAGGAAGAGACCTTTCCGGCGATCAAGGAAAACTTCATCGACACCGGCAAGGTCTATTACATCTTCCGCGAATTTCCCTTCGATCCGCGCGCCATGGCGGCCTTCATGCTCGCCCGCTGCACGCCGAACGACAAGTATGTGCCGTTCATCGACATGATGTTCCAGCAGCAGCGCACCTGGGCAACCGCCGAAGACGGCAGCGCCGCCATGCTGCAAATGGCGAAACTTGCCGGTTTTACACAGGAAAGCTTTCAGGCTTGCTTGACGGACCAGAAGCTGCTTGATGACATTAATGCAGTCAGAACGCGCGGTGCGGATGAATTCGGGGTCAACGCCACGCCGACCTTCCTGATCAACGGAAAGAAATATGCGGGGGATATGTCGGTTGACACCATGTCGGCCCTCATCAACAGCATGCTTTGACCGTACGTTCGAAGAGTTTCGGGCGCGCGCCAGCAATGGCGCGCGCTTTTTTGCGTTTGGGCAAATGTATTCGGCCTTGCGGCTTGCTCCCAATACTCTCTCCCGCTTGCGGGAGAGATGCCCCGAAAGGGGCAGTGAGGGTGAAACAGCATATCCAGTCGTGAGGGCGTTCGAGAGGAAAGACTCTCCCCTCACTGTCGCTTTCGCGACATCTCTCCCCTCCGGGGCGAGAAGGTTGGGGGGCTATGCGGCGGCAGGCGTGGTTGGCTTCGGCCAGCCGATCGCCCGCAAGGAGCGCGCGGCATGAAGTTCACCCGCCTGCGCCTTATCGGCTTCAAATCCTTTGTCGAAACCAGCGATTTCATCATCGCGCCGGGGCTGACGGGCGTCGTGGGACCGAACGGCTGCGGCAAGTCGAACCTTGTCGAGGCGCTGCGTTGGGTGATGGGAGAAAATTCCTACAAGAACATGCGCGCCTCGGGCATGGACGACGTGATCTTCTCCGGCTCCGGCAATCGCCCGGCGCGCAACGCCGCCGAAGTCGGACTTCACATTGACAATTCCGACCGCACCGCGCCGGCCGCCTTTAACGACAGCGACGAGATCCAGGTCACCCGCCGGATCATGCGCGAGCAGGGCTCGCAATACCGCATCAATGGCAAGGAGGCGCGCGCCAAGGATGTCCAGCTCCTGTTCGCAGACGCCTCGACCGGGGCGCGCTCGCCCTCAATGGTCGGGCAGGGGCGGATCGGCGAACTGATCCAGGCAAAGCCGCAGGCGCGCCGTCAGCTTCTGGAAGAGGCCGCCGGGATTTCCGGGCTTTACTCGCGCCGCCATGAGGCGGAACTGCGCCTTCGCGCCGCCGAGACCAATCTGGAGCGGCTGGAGGACGTCACCGGGCAGTTGACCAGCCAGATCGAAAGCCTGAAGCGCCAGACCCGGCAGGCAACCCGGTTCAAGATGCTGTCGGCCGATATCCGCGCCCATGACGCGATCCTGCTGCATCTGCGCTGGGTCGATGCCAAGACGGCGGAAGCCGAGGCGACCAGCGCGCTCAATCAGTTGACCGCGACGGTGGCCGAGCGGGCGAACCAGCAGATGGAAGCCGCCAAGGCGCAGGCGATCGCGGGGTTGAAGACGCCCGAACTGCGCGATGCGGAGGTCAAGGCCGCGGCCCTGTTGCAACGCCTGCAGATCGCCCGCCGCCAGCTCGAGGACGATGCCTCGCGCCTGACGCAGCGCCGCGACGAACTGTCCCGCCGCCTGCTTCAGCTTGGCGAGGACATCCGCCGCGAGGAGGCGATGATCGCCGACAACAGCGCGATCCTCGCGCGGCTGGACGAGGAAGAGGCCGAGCTTACGGAACTGATCGGGTTTTCGGGCGAGGAACTTGCCGAGGCGCGCGAGAAGATGGACGAGGCCGCGGCCCGGCTTGGCGAAAGCGAGGCGGTGTTCACCGCGCTGACGGCAGAGCGCGCCGAGGCGGCGGCCAATCGCAGCCAGCTTGAGCGCACCATCGCGGAGCTCACCGACCGCCGTCAGCGGATCGAGCGCCAGATCGGCGATGCACAATCCGAGCTTGCCGCGATCAGCGAGCGCATTGCCGGCTTGCCGGATCCGGCGGAAAAACAGGCGGCGCTGGAAGAAGCGACGATCGCCGAGGAGGAGGCGCTTTCCGCCGCGGAGGAAGCCGACGAGCGGCTTGCCGAGGCGCGCCGTAACGAGGCGCTGACCCGCCAGCCGGTGGAGGCCGCGCGCGCAAGGCTCTCGGAGATCGAGACCGAGGCGCGCACGATCGAGCGCATGCTCGCCGCAAGCGCCGCCGCCGGCGATTTCACACCGCTTGCCGAATTGCTCAGCATCGAGCAGGGCTACGAGACCGCGCTCGGGGCCGTGCTGGGCGACGATCTCGACGCCCCGCTGGAGGCCGACGCCCCGGCCCACTGGCACGGCAATGGCGATGGCGGGGACGATGCCGCGCTTCCCGAGGGCTGCCGTCCGCTGAACACGCTCGTCGATGCGCCCGCCGCCGTGCAGCGCCGGCTGCGGCAGGTGGGGCTTGTCGCGGACGATGCCGCTCTCGCCCTGATGGTAAAGCTCGCGCCCGGTCAGGAACTGGTCACCGAGGCGGGCGCGGTCTATCGCTGGGACGGCTTCATCAAAGGGGCGGATGCGCCAAGTGCCGCAGCCCTGAGGCTCTCGCAGAAGAACCGGCTGGCAGCGCTTGAAGAAGAGCGCCGGGAGGCCGAGGTGGCGCTGGAGGATGCGCAGGCGGCGCAGGCCGAGTCCGGCGAGGCCGTTCGCGCAGAGGAACAGGCGGTGGCGGCAACCCGCGAGGCGGTGCGCATGGCCGGCCGCGCGGTGGCCGATGCCCGCGCCGCACTTGCCGAGGCCGAGCGCGCCTCCGGCGAACTGGTGCGCCGCCGCGATGTCGCCGCCGAAACGCTGAGCCAGTTGCAGGCGCAGGGCGAGGATATTGTGCTCAGCTTCGAGAATGCTTCTGCGGCACTCGCCGAAGCGCCGGATTATTCCGCGCTGGAAAGCCGATTGGCGGCACAGGGCGCTGAGGTGGCGCGTCATCGCGGCGAACTGGCCGAGGCCCGCGCCCGCCATGACGGTCTGCTGCGCGAAAATGATTCCCGCCAGCGCCGCCTGACGGCCATCGGGCAGGAGCGCGCAGGCTGGCAGAACCGCGCCAGAAGCGCTGAGTCGCAGATCGAGACCCTGAAATCCCGCGAGGAGGAGGCCCGCGCCGAGCTGGAAACCCTCGAGGAAGCGCCGGAGGAATTCGAGGAGAAGCGCCGCCAGCTGACCCGCGAACTGGAGCAGGCCGAAGAGGCCCGCAAGGCCGCCGCCGACCGGCTGGCAGAGGCCGAAACCGCCCAGCGCGAGGCCGACAGGGTTGCCGCCCAGGCGCTTTCAAATCTGGCCGAGGCGCGCGAGCAGCGCGGCCGCGCCGAGGAGCGGCTGGTCTCCGCCCGCGAGCGCCGCGAGGGCGCGGAAAAGCGTATTTCCGAGGTGCTGGAAGTCGCCCCGCACGAAGCCTTCCGCCTGACCGGCCTTGCCCCCGATGCCGAGCTTCCCGAGCCGGCGGCGGTCGAGCGCGCGCTGGAGCGGCTGAAGATCGAGCGCGAACGGCTGGGCGCGGTCAACCTGCGCGCCGAGGAGGAGCAGAGCGAGCTTTCGGCCCAGCTCGACGTTCTGGTCAACGAGCGCGACGATATCATCGAGGCGATCCGCAAGCTGCGCGGCGCGATCCAGAGCCTCAACCGCGAAGGGCGCGAGCGGCTGCTGGCCGCCTTCGACGCCGTCAACGATCAGTTCCAGCGGCTGTTCGTGCACCTGTTCGGCGGCGGCATGGCCGAGCTGCAACTGATCGAATCCGACGATCCGCTGGAGGCGGGGCTGGAAATCCTCGCCCGCCCGCCAGGCAAGAAGCCGCAGACCATGACGCTGCTTTCCGGCGGCGAGCAGGCGCTGACGGCGATGGCGCTGATCTTTGCCGTGTTCCTCACCAATCCGGCCCCGATCTGCGTGCTGGACGAGGTCGACGCGCCGCTCGACGACCATAATGTCGAGCGCTACTGCAACCTGCTGGACGAGATGGCGGCGACCACCGAGACCCGCTTCATCGTCATCACCCACAACCCGATCACCATGGCGCGCATGGATCGGCTGTTCGGCGTCACCATGGCCGAACAGGGCGTGTCACAACTGGTCTCCGTCGACCTGCAGACGGCGGAAAAGCTGGTCGAGGAGGTTTGAGAGCCGTCTCGCCCTGAGCTATCGACCAAAGAATGGCGTTCGCGCTGCTTTTTTCGCAAGTCCCCAATTCTCATTTCGTCCGCGATGCTCTAACGTCTCGCAGCAGAAGAGGAATTCGCGCTTTCCGGGAAATGGTGGAGATGATCCCGAAGGCGCATGAAGGCGGATGCATGGCGAATTGGGTTTACGGCTTCGGCGCGGGAGATGAGCACGAGATTGACCGCGACCGGCTCGGCGGCAAGGGCGCGGGGCTTGCCGAAATGGCGCGCATGGGTCTGCCGGTGCCACCCGGCCTCACCATCATCGCCGATGTCTGCCGCTATTTCTACGATAACGGTCGCAGCTTTCCCGACGGTCTGAAGGATGAGGTCGCCGCAGGGCTCGCCGCCGTGGAGGCGGCAACCGGCCGTCGCTTCGGCTCGGGCGACCGGCCGCTGCTGCTCTCGGTCCGCTCCGGCTCCCGCGTCTCCATGCCGGGTATGATGGACACAATCCTCAATCTCGGCCTTAACGATGAAACGGTGTTGTCGCTTGCCCGCGACACGGGGGATGCGCGTTTTGCCTGGGACAGCTATCGTCGCTTCATCCAGATGTACAGCGATGTTGCGCTCGGCCTCGACCAGGAAGTGTTCGAGGAGCTTCTGGAGGAGCGGTTGTCCGAACTCGGCCACCATGCCGAGACCCAGCTCACCGCCGGCCAACTCGAGGATATCGTCACGAGCTACAAGGAACTGCTGAGCGAAGAGCTCGACTGCGACTTCCCGCAGGACCCGTTCGAGCAGCTCTGGGGCGCGATCGCGGCAGTGTTTTCAAGCTGGACCAGCGCGCGCGCCATCGCCTATCGAACGCTGCACAATATTCCGACGGAATGGGGCACGGCGGTCAACATTCAGGCGATGGTGTTCGGCAATCTTGGCAATGGTTCGGCAACCGGCGTCGCGTTTACCCGCAACCCGTCCACGGGCGAGAATGCGCTCTACGGTGAGTTTCTGGTCAATGCGCAGGGCGAGGATGTCGTCGCCGGCATTCGCACGCCGCAAAGCGTCACGGAAGCCGGGCGCATCGCCTCGGGCAGCGAAAAGCCCTCGCTTGAAAAGCTGATGCCGGAAGCATTCGGCGAACTCGCGACGATTTCCGCGCGCCTCGAGCGCCAGTATGGCGACATGCAGGATATGGAATTCACCATCGAGCGCGGCAAGCTTTGGATGCTGCAGACCCGCAGCGGCAAGCGCGCGGCGGGTGCGGCCGTGAGGATTGCGATGGATATGGCGGATGAGGGGCTGATCAGCCGCTCCGAGGCGATCATGCGCATCGATCCGGCAACGCTCGACCAGATGCTGCATCCGACCATTCGTCCGGAATATCGCGGCACCCAGATCGGTTCCGGCCTGCCGGCCTCGCCCGGGGCCGTGACCGGCGAGATCGTGTTCACCGCCGAAGAAGCGATAGCCGCAAAGGCGGAAAAGCGCAGCGTCATTCTTGTGCGCACCGAAACCAGCCCGGAGGATATCCAGGGCATGACGGCGGCGGTCGGCGTGCTGACCACGCGCGGCGGCATGACCAGCCACGCGGCGGTCGTCGCCCGCGGCATGGGGGTTCCCTGCGTCACCGGCGCCGGCAATATGCGCGTCGACCGTTTCGACAATATCCTCCACGGCATTGGCGGGGTGATGCTGCATGCCGGCGACAAGGTGACGATCGACGGCGCCACCGGCCGGGTGATGAAGGGCGCGGCCCCCACGCAAAAGCCCGCGCTCTCGGAGGATTTCCAGCGGCTGATGGTCTGGGCCGACGATGTGCGGCGGATGAAGGTGCGCACCAATGCCGATACCCCGGCCGACGCCCGCGCCGCCCGGGACTTCGGCGCGGAAGGGATCGGCCTTTGCCGCACCGAGCACATGTTCTTCGAGGGCGGCCGCATCCACATGATGCGGCGGATGATACTCGCCGAGACGGAAGAGGGCAGGCGCGCTGCGCTCGACCAGCTCCTGCCTATGCAGCGGGACGATTTCGAGGCGCTGTTTTCGATCATGCACGGCCTGCCGGTCACGATCCGCCTGCTCGATCCGCCGCTGCACGAGTTTCTGCCCAAGACCGAAAGCGAGGTCGATGACGTCGCGGCGGCGCTCGGCATGGACAAGCAGGCGCTTCGCCATCGGCTTGACGCGCTCTACGAGTTCAACCCGATGCTCGGCCATCGCGGCTGTCGGCTGGCGATTTCCTATCCGGAGATCACCGAAATGCAGGCGCGGGCGATCTTCGAGGCTGCCGTTGCCGCAGCCCGCGCCACCGGCGAGGCCGTGGTGCCGGAGATCATGGTGCCGCTTGTGTCTCTGCGCGCCGAGCTCGATTATGTGAAGGAACGCATTGATGCGGTTGCCCGCGAGGTGATGACTGAGGCCGGCATGGAGATCGAGTATCTCGTCGGCACCATGATCGAGCTGCCGCGCGCGGCGCTTCGCGCCCACAAGATCGCCGAAACCTCGGCCTTCTTCTCGCTCGGCACCAACGACCTGACACAGACGACGTTCGGGATGTCGCGTGACGATGCGCCGGGCTTCATCGGCACCTACCAGAAAAAAGGCATTATCGAGCGCGACCCGTTTGTCTCGCTGGATTTCGACGGCGTTGGCGAGTTGATGCGCATGGCCGCCGAGCGCGGCCGCCAGACCCGGGGCGATCTCCAGATCGGCATATGCGGCGAGCATGGCGGCGACCCCGTTTCGATCCGCTTTTGCGAGGGGCTGGCGCTTGATTATGTGTCCTGCTCGCCCTTCCGCGTGCCGACCGCCCGCCTTGCAGCGGCCCAGGCGACGATCGGCCAGTCTCAGCCGGAAAGCCGGTAGCGGTTGTCGAGCATCGGCGCGCCATCCGTTTCCACCCGGCCGCGCTCGACCAGATCTTCCAGATGCGCCAGCACCGAAAGCGCTGCCGCGCCATGGAGTTTTGGGTCCGTGGTGCGGTAGATCACCTTGACGATCTCTGCGATGGTCTCGTCTCCGGTCGCGATCCGCTCGAGGATCGCCTTTTCGCGCATGCGCCGGTGCGAGCGGGTGGCCCGCAACACGCCCTTGGCATCGCGGATCGTGTCGCCGTGGCCGGAGAGATAAACGGTTTCCGGGCGCTCCAACAGTTTCTCGATCGAGGCCATGTAATCGCCCATCGAGCCATCGGGCGGGGCCACGATCGTGGTCGACCAGTCCATCACATGATCGCCGCAGAACAGATAGGGCGTGCCCTGAAGCGCAAAGGCGAGATGATTGGCGGTGTGGCCCGGCGTGTGCACGGCCTGAAGCGCAAAGCCATTATCGGCGGCGATCGTGTCGCCGTCGCCGAGAACGATATCCGGCTGAAACGCGCTATCCGCGCTTTCGGCGAAGGGATTGACCTCGCCGGCAAAAAGCGGGCGGGCGGTCTCGTGTGGACCGAAGCCGGCGATCGGCGCCCCGGTCTCAGCTTTCAGCCTGCGGGCCATCGGCGAATGATCCATATGGGTGTGTGTGACGGCGATGAAGCGGACCCTGCGCCCGCCGATCGCTTCAAGCCAGTGCGCCAGATGTCCGTCGATATCGGGACCGGGATCGATGATGCCCACCTCGTCGCGGCCGACGAGATAGCCGTTCGTGCCATAGAAAGTGAACGGCGAGGGATTGTTCGCCGTCAACCGCGCAATGCCTTCCGCAAGCAGCACGGCGCGTCCATAGGCCGGATCGAATTCGGGTCTGCCCATTCGCATTTCCTTCAACTTCTGCCCTGCCTGTCTGACACCATGCGCGCAAAATGCAAGGCCGGAGCACTGGCCCGAAGATCGGAATGAACTCCTGAGAGCATTATGCGTGCATTCGACCAATGTGCGCGCTCCGAGCCTGCGAACCAAGGCACGGCGTTCGATGCCGCCAGTTCCCGCCGCCGGCCAGAGCGTCGAGCATCCATTCGGATGTACAAGGGATACTCCCCTGTTGAATTCACGGATCAGGCGAAAAAATGGAATCCGGGTTTTCGATAGCCCGACGCGCCAAAACAAAGGGCATGATTGCCGGGCGGATCAGACCAGCCGCTCGATGATCCAGAATCTCTTCAGGCGGGCAGATTTAGACGTTGAGACCGGCCGCGAGCTTTGCTAAGAGGCTGTGCGTACCGCCGGCCCCGGCCCGCGGGCCCTTGCTGGGGTGTAGCCAAGCGGTAAGGCACCGGTTTTTGGTATCGGCATGCGCTGGTTCGAATCCAGCCACCCCAGCCAACTTGATCTTCAAATGGGGAGGGTATGATTCCGTTCGATCATCGCTTTCCGCTCAACAAGATCGTGTCCCGCAGCGTCGTGTAGCCGGATCAGTTGGTCACCACTGGCAGGCGCGGCGCAGCGGCGGCAGTATGTCGACGAGATTGCCCATTTCGAACAGCAGAGCGCGGTTCTCATTGCCGATTCCGAGCGACATCTGGGTGCGCGGGGCGGTGCGCCACCGGGTAATGTCGGCGATGCTGGTGAGGCCGCGGGCGTTCGTCAGCACGGTGCCGTCGGCGACGGCCTGCCAGGTTTCGGTTTCCGGCCGACCGCTCGCCGTTCTGATCTCGATTGTGTGGGGACCGAGCGAAATGGGTTGCGGCAGGATCAGGCGCGCGGTGGTGATATTGGCCTCGCATGACAGCATCAGGATGGCGCGGTCGGCGGGTCCCGTCGCATCGGCGGGCGGCGTTTCGGGCATGGTCAGGTAGACGTTTGCCGTGCCCGGCTGCAGCAGATCGCCGGGGTTTTGCGCCGCGTAGATGGCAGCGCTTTTTTCAGGCAGCGCGCCGTTTTCGGCCGGCGGTGGCGGGGCCGCTGGTGCTGCGGCGGCTTCGGCCATCAGCTCGGGCAAGGTCAGCAGATCGTTGGAGCCGACCCGAGAATAGCGGAACTGCCAGCCGCCATCGCCAGCCATGCGCGCCTGTTCCATCGCATGAGCGAGCGCGGCGATGGGCGGTTTCTCCTGAGAAGAGGCTGCTGGCGCAGCGGTTGGCGACGTGCCGCCGGACAGCACCGATATCGGCGTGCCCAGCAACTTGTCGAAACAATCGAGCCGGTTCAGCCGGTCGACGGTTTGCAGGCAGGCATCGAGCCCCGCCTTTGGCACCGCCACGGTGTCGGCCGCGGCCGCCGGGTAAGCGGTCAGCAGAACGCCGCTTATCAGGGAGAGCAGAACCGGCTTCTTCATGTCGAACCTCGTGTGTGTGTGGCGGTCATCGCTCAGACCTCCTCCCTCTGCGTTTCGGTTATGCTTTCGTCACCGGCGCAAATGCCGTAGCGCGCCAGCTTTCGTGACAGTGTCCGGCGCGGAACATCGAGAGCCAGCGCCATGTCCGCCTGATTGCCGTGGAAGCGACGAAAGCAACGCGCAAGGATATCGGCCTCGGCCTTGCCGACCATTTCCCTAAGCCCGCCTTGATCGGGGGCTGCGTCATTGGGGGCGTTCACTGCCGCAGGGGTCGCGCCGGCAAGCATTGAGGCATGCGCCTCGCGCATTTGTGTGAGTGAGATCTCGGCCTCATCGCGGGCCAGCAGCACGCAGCGCAGCAGAAAATTCTGTAATTCACGTACATTGCCGGGGAAGGCATGGGTCTGCAGCTCGGCCATCGCCTCGGCGGTGAACGCCTTCACCGGCTCGTCCTCGCGGGCTGCGATCTCGGCGAGGAAATACTGGGCGAGATAGGCGATATCGCCCTCGCGCTCGCGCAATGGCGGGAGCTTGATCGCAAGCTGGGCGATGCGGTGGTACAGATCGGCGCGGAAGGTTCCCTGGCCGACGGCGGCCTTGAGATCGCAATGGGTGGCGGTGATCAGCCGGAAGTCGACATCGTGCTCGGTGTCGGCGCCGAGCGGGCGCAGCTTCCGCTCCTGAAGCACCCGCAGCAGCTTGGCCTGAAGGGCGGGCGGCAGGTCGCCGATTTCATCGAGAAACAACGTGCCGCCATCGGCCCTCTTGATCAGCCCCTCGCGCGCGGCTTCGGCGCCGGTGAAGGCGCCTTTTTCGTAGCCGAACAGCTCGCTTTCCATCAGGCTTTCGGGGATGGCGGCGCAGTTTTCGGCGATGAAGGCCTTGGCCTTGCGCGGCGACAGGCGGTGCAGCGCGCGGGCGGCGAGTTCCTTGCCGGTCCCGGTTTCGCCTTCCAGCAGCACGGCGTAGTCGCGGCCGGCATAGCGCGCGATCTGGCTGCGCAGGTTGGCCATTTGCGGCGATTGCCCGACCAGCCGTTCGGCAAGCGCGTCATTGAGCCGCTTCCAGCCGTCCTCGGCGTTTTTGCGGGTCTGATCATTGGCGCGTTGTTCAAAGGCCTCGACCAGCGGACGCAGTGCAATGAACGCCCGAAACAGCCAGGATAGCTCTGCCGCTTTTTGCGATAAACCGGTATCGGGAAGCGCGCGCACGTTGAAAAAGGCAATACCCGCGCCGGGGCGGAAGCCGGCTTGCGCGTCCGCGTTGACGCCGGCATCGAGACGGAAGGCCAGCAGGCGGCCATGGGTTTCGAACAGGCTTTTGCGCAAGGCCTCGTCATCGCCGAACGTTGCCTTGCCATGGCAATAGACATTCTGGCGCTGCATGGCGAGGATGGCGGCCGGTGGCCTTCTGTCCAGCCCGAGAGCAAGCTGCGGCAGTCGGCCGGTCGGCATCGTGCTGTCGCTGGCAAGCGGGACCAGCGCGCGCCCGGTCGCGTCGACGGCATAGACCGCCATGCCAATGGCCGGCTGGATATCAAGCGCCGCCTTGATGAACTGGCTGCGCAACTGGCCATCGGTGCGCGTCATCATCATGCGCAAGCCTGCCTCCATGATGCCGCCAGCCACAGCCTCCATCGTCAGCCACCGTCCGCCAGTTGGGGAGACCGCTCGCGCGCCTCTTCCCGCGCAATCGTTTCGAAGGAGAAACCGTGCTCCTCGTCGTAGTCGACGATGATGGCCCCGAGCGCGATGCCCTGTTGGCCGGCCTCCAGAATTTCGAGCGAAATGGTCGGCAGCAATTGCCGCTGGATAATCTGGTCGACAAAGCGCGCGCCATTGGTCGAGAAACCGCACATGGAGCGGATGCGCGCGGCGGCATTGTCGGTGACCATCAGGGCAATGCGCTGGCTGTCGGCAAGGAGTTCCTTTAGACCGGCGAGCTTCATGTCCACGATCTCGGCCATGATTGCTTCGGAAAGCGGCAGGTAGACGATCGGCTGCATGCGCGCGAGCAACGCCGGCTTGAAATGCTGGGCGAAGACCGGTTGCAGCGAGCGCGCCATGGTTTCCGCCGATGGCGTCTTGCCGTCCTCGGCGGTTGTCACCCAGTTTTCGATCTGGTCCGAGCCGAGATTGCTGGTGAGGAAGAACACGACATTCTTGCAGTCGATGGCGCGGCCCTCGCCATCGACGAGTTCGCCCTTGTCGAAGGCCTGATAGAAAAGATTGAGCACATTGGCATCGGCCTTTTCGACCTCGTCGAGCAGAACCACGGAATAGGGTTTCTTGCGGACGGCTTCCGTCAGAATACCGCCCTCGCCATAACCGACATAGCCGGGCGGTGAGCCGATGAGGCGCGAGATGGTATGGCGCTCCTGATATTCCGACATGTTGATCGCGGTCAGGAACTGCTCGCCGCCGAAAAGCTGGCGGGCGATTTCAAGCGCCGTTTCGGTCTTGCCGACGCCGGATGGGCCGGCGAGAAAGAACACGCCCAGCGGCTGGCCCTTGCGGTGCAGGTCGAGACGGGAGGCTCTGAGCCGCTCCTCGATTGCCTTCAGCGCATGGTCCTGGCCACGGATCGTCTGTCCCATGGTTTCGGCCAGCGTCAGCAATTTCTGATAATCGTCGGCAACCATGGCGGTGACCGGGATGCCGGTCCAGTCGCCGATGACGGCGGCGATTTCGGCGGCCCCCACATCGACGGGCACCATGCGATCGGCAATGTCGATGCGGCTGAAGCGTTCGGCAGCTTCGGCACTATTCGGCTGAAGTGTGTCGGACCGCAGGGCGTTGGCATCGCCTGAAGCGGTTTCAAGAAGGCTGCGTCTTTGCTCCAGCAGCGCGCCCGCGATTTCGCTCTGTTCGGAGAATTCCTTCTCCATCCTGCCGATTTCGTCATCCAGCATGCCGAGACGGATTTCGACAATGGTGAGGCGCTCGCTCTGCTCCGGGTCGATCGTTCCGAGCGCCTTGTCGCGCTGCAGTCCATCACGCTCGCGCAACAGGGCGGCCCGCTCCTCGCCATGCCGTTGCAGCACCGCCGGAGTTGCCGAGCGCGCGGCCGACACCCGCGCGCAGGCCGTATCGATCACATCGAGCGCCTTGTCGGGCAGTTGCCGCCCGGTGATATAGCGGGCGGAAAGGCGGGCGGCGGCATCAAGCGCCGCCTCGGTGATGTAGACGCCGTGGGCTTTCTCATAAGCCGCCTTCAACCCGCGCAGAATGATGACCGCCTCGTCGACCGTCGGCTCATCGAGCTTGATCAACTGGAACCGGCGGGTCAGCGCCGGGTCCTTTTCGAAATATTGCTTGTATTCGCTCCAGGTGGTGGCCGCGATGGTTTTCAGTTCCCCGCGCGCAAGTGCCGGCTTCAGCAGGTTGGCGGCATCCGAGCCGCCCTTGTCGCCGCCGGCGCCGATCAGCGTATGCGCCTCGTCGATAAACAGCACGATCGGCGTGGGGCTGGCCTTCACCTCGTCGATCACGGATTTCAGCCGCTTTTCGAACTCGCCCTTCATCGAGGCGCCGGCCTGCAGCGATCCGATATCGAGACCCCAGACCTCGACGTCCTTGAGCGGTTCCGGCACGTTGCCTTCGGCGATTTTCAGCGCGAAACCTTCCGCCAGCGCCGTCTTGCCGACACCGGCCTCGCCGACGCAAATCGGGTTGTTCTTGCGGCGCCGGCACAGGATTTCGATGATCTGCCGGATTTCGGCGTCCCGGCAAAACACCGGATCGATGCCGCCATTGCGCGCCAGCTCGGTGAAATTCGTGCCATAACGGGAGAGCGCGCTGTCTGATGTATCGGGTTCCTGCGGGCCGGCTTGCCCGCCGGAACCCGCTGTCCCCTGCGTCTCGACCGAACCGGCCGTCAGCGTTTCGAAGCGCTTGAGAATGTCGTCGGCGGAGAGCGTCTCCAGCATATTGTAATAGGAGAAATCGAGATAGCGGCCCGGGTCGGACAGCATGGCGATCAGCACGGCGCCGGAACGGATCGTTGGTTCCTTCAATTGCACCGACGCGACGATCCAGGCGTCCTGGAGGAGATCGAGGAGGAGCGGTGAAAAGGTTGGCGTGCGATCGGCCTCGCTCTGGCGCAGGCGCGCGAAAGTGCCTTCGACAGCCTCTTTCAACTGATCGGGCGAAAGGCCGTTTTCCTGCAAGATGACGCGGATATCGTTGCCGGGCTGGCCGAGAAGGCAGAACAGAAAATGTTCTATCGTGACTTCGCGGTGATAGCGGGCAACGCAAAGCGAGCCGGCCTCCTCGATTGCCAGCCGCGACCCCCGGTTGAGCCTTTCGATGATTGCCCGGATATCCAGACGCGCCATGTCGGTTCCCCGTCGTTAAAGAATGTTCTGCAATTGCTGGATAACTTGATCCGTGTAGCGATCCAGGCTGATGTAGAAGGCGGCGAAGGTGCCGATGCATAAAATCGCAAACAGGATCCATATCAGCGACACCGGCGTCTGGCGGCGGATGATATGGGCCTTGCTGATGACCTTGTCGCGAAACGAGGTCAGCACTTCCGGCGGATCGCCGCGCTCCTTGCGGACGGCGTCGTGAACTTCGCGGATTACGGTCTCAAGCTGGCTGCGACCGTTGTGCATGACCCTGTATTTGCCTTCAAAACCGAGGCAGAGCAGCAGGTACAGGAATTCGATGAGTTCGATATAGCGTTCCGGATCGCGCATCAGACGCGCCAGCACGATGAAGAATTTCTCGCCGCCCCAGGTCTCGGAGTGATATTGCGCCAGCAGGCTGCGCTCCGACCAGTCTGAATCCTGGCCCCAGGGCGAACACATGACGGCTTCGTCAACGGCCGTGCACAGGCAATAACGATGGGCAAGAATCGTCGCCCGGTCATAGCCCTCGCGATGCAGCTCCAGCTCGATGGATTCGATTTCGGCGCTGATGTCGTGGTGCAGATGATCGACGCTGTCAAAGTTGCGGACATCGGGTATACGCGCCAGAAGCGCCAGCAAAGGCTGACTGGCATCGACAATCTTGTTGAGGCTGTTGCCGCGCAGCGGGAACGAAAGGCGGGACGGCGCATAGGTCCTTGCCGAAACCGTCTTCATTTCCGGAGTCTCGGTGGCCTCGATCAGCCGAGCTCCATCGACATCCGTGCCGGACCCGAATACGCCCGTTTGGCCCTCGGTCAGATCGCTCATGTCATTGCCCTCTCATTGCGGATGGCCCAGAACTGCATTTCGAGATCGGGAAAATTGCCGGTCACGTGGAAGGCGAAACCGCTGGCGTTCTCGATGTATTTCCAGCCCGGTGAGTTCTCGTCGAGCTGGAAATAGGTGAAGCCCGCGTGATACGGCAGCTGGCGCGGCGGCGCCGGCAGACGCTGCAGCACCACGCCGGGCAATTGCACGTGGATCAGTTCGCGGATTTTCTCGATCGACGACACCTTGGTCTGCGCCGGGAACTCCAGCGACAGTTTTTCCAGTTGAACGCTCGCCTTCACGGCAATCACGAAAATCGCGGTCTTCAACAGCGAACGGTCGTGCAGCGGCGTGGTGTAGACACCGTATTTCTGCTTGTTGAGCGGCAGGGCGACCGCATTGGCCTCAAAGATCGCCGTCAGGGATTGCCGCAGCGAGGTGATCACCGGCTCGAAGCAGATGGCCGGCTCCTCGTGATGATAAGGCGGCCACATCTCCGGCATTCGCTTTTCATGGGTAAAGGTCGCAAGCTCGCCCGCTGCCCTTGCCAGAACCATATAGAGGTCGCGCAGGTGCACGCCCTGAACCGTGGCGAGATGCCTAAACTCCGGCCACAGCCTGTTGATGGTCTGCAGCATGAGAAAGTCCGACACATCCGAGACGCCGCGCTGCCCTGGTGTGCCCAGCCGCTCGGCAATCTGTCTGGCGCGCTGCTGCAACAGGCCGACGAAGTCCTCAAGCGTTTTCTTCAGTTGCGGCGTCGCTTCGAGCGCCGATGCCGTCGGCAGAAAGCGATCGTCGAGCACCAGGCTGCCATCCGAACGTTTCTCGCGGATGCGGGCGACCGGCAGGCAGGTATAGGAGGAGCGGTCCTCCTCCTCGAGCATCAGCCGCAGGCGGTATTGCGCGACATTGATATCGAAGGGCTCGGTTTCGGCGGAGGCATTGTCGCGCACTTCCTGCAACACCGCGCTCATGCGCACGTTGGATTGCGGCTGATCGGTATCCTCGATTTCCGGAACGCCGTTGAGCCTGAGCGGCAGCGCGAGATAGACGCGCTGATCGACGATATTGCGGCCGCTGACATCGAGCGCCGCCGGCGGCTTGGTTTCGCCGGGAATGTCGAGCACGGAACCATCCGGGAAAACCCCGCGGGCGCTGTCGATCACGACCTTGCCATGCAGCAGGTTTTCGGGACTGATCTCGACCTTCGACAGGCCGGTCTGATAGGCGTCGACGCCTTCGACCCGCGTTCTGATCAGATATTCGATATAGCGCTGTTGCTGCTGGAAATGATGGGGTTTCAGAAACAGCCCGTCGCGCCAGACAACATGATTTCTCAATGACATTTTTTGCTTCGATCCATTCTGCCTAAAGCCTAGCGGTGCAGGTTCGTGATGATTTGCGTTGGCGTGATCGCGGTGAAGAGCTGATAGGTTTCTCCCTTGGCATTCACCTGAACGGTCGTGCGCCAGTTGATGTCCTGGTAGTTCACATAGCCGGCGACGATGCCGATGAAGGTCGTATCCTTTTTCAGTTCGATGTTTTCGATGGGCTTGGACTGGTCCGGCGTGACCTGGACCTGCTTCATGTCGACATAGGTCGATTGCAGCGTGCCTTTCGGGTCGGTGGTCAGTGACTCAAAGTCGGACTGCATGAACTGGCCGTCGTCGGAGAGCTGGAAAACCCAGATATCGATCGGCAGCGACTGGCCGTCATCGCCGCGATTGGCGCCCTTTTCCTCGAAGATCATCATGTTGAGCGTGCTCGGCTGCTCGGTCGCCTTGCCGACCGGTATGTCAGGGTTGGCGATAACCTTGATGATTTTGCCCGTCGCCTGCGGAATGCCGCAGGACGACAATCCGGCCACGACAAACAGCAACGCCACAAACGCAATACGCCGACGCCCACACATATGCCTACCGCTCCTCTCCCAAGCCAGCGAGCGCCTTGCTGCGCATCTCGCGGTCATAGACCTGACGGAAGATTTCCCAGAACATGCGCGTCAGCCCGCGCTGGCGGTCGGACTTCATTTCTTCGTAGTAGTGGCGGTACATCTGCCAGTGCCAGGCATCCTGGTCGCCAACGCGCGGCGCATGGCCCTTGTAGCGGGCGAAGCGGCGCGAAAGCTGGTCTGGCGCCAGAGCGGCCAGCACCGCGCCCAAGGCCGCATCGATCGCCACCCGGCTTGCCTGTTCGTGGGCGCTGATCTGCTCGAGGCTTTCCTCGACGGCGGCGGTCGCGTTCAGATGGACGGGGCTTTGAACCAGAAACAGATCGCGCATCGCCTCCTCGGTGGTCATGTCGAGGCGAAGCGGATTGTCTTCCACGGGATGCAGATGCGTGTCGCTGAGATTGTTGCGGTCTTCGCCCTGGAGGCTGTGAATGGCCATCAGGCCGGAAACGGCGGTTTTCAGCGCGGCGCCCGCCTCGCGCGCGAGCCGGTTCGCCTCCGGAACGGGCATATCGGCCACCGGCAGCCCCATGGCCTGCATCAGTGGGCGGAGCACCACATGGTCGACCTGTTCTTCGTCCGCCAGTTGCCCTATCCTGGCGGCGGCCGGCCATTCCTCCCGCTCGCGCATTTCCTGAAGACCGCCTTCAACCGAGCGGTTTGCCAGCTCGTCGAGATAGTCTTCCAGTTCCTCACCCTCCCGCCTGACGCCAGGGCTTGCAAAGTTTGCGTGCTCGGCCATCGGATCATCGACGCCGAGCGCCTTCTTGCTCGACTTCGGTTGGAGATTCAGGTCGTCGATCAGATCTTTCTTGTCTGGCATGGCTCTCATTCCTCGTTGGCTGTCGAACAGAACGACCGGGTCGTTCGACAAATCCGTCTCATTGCTGGCGGTTCGCTCGAGATGCGTAACGGGGTCGATCCCCTCATCGATGTCGGTTTCGTCGCGTTCGAAAAAGTTGCTTCGGCCGTCGTCGGAGTCCGAGGCATCGGCAAGCAGCGCGACTGCATCGATCTGCTCATTGGGGTTTTCGCCCTTGAGTGTGCCGGGGATGATGGTTTCCACAGCGGAAAAGCGTTCTTCCCACCCTTGGAAGCTCTCGCCTCTGCTCTTTTTTCTGGCCTCGTCGTCGGCGAGATAGACGGAGACATCGAAGTCGCCGATCTTCCATCGGTCGCCGTCGGAGATCGAAAACGCGGCGCCTGTCGGGAGCGGCCGCGAAGAACCGTTGATCACCATGCCCTCATCATTTTCGGGCGTGGCGCAGAAGTGGCCATCCTGAAGGTATATGCGGACATGGTGCGAACTGACGGAGCCGGCGCGATCGGCAAGACGCCAGTTCGCATCCTCCGCCGAACCGATGGTTCCGCCGTGCTCGGTAAAGACGGCGGTGGCGACGATGCCGCTTTCCAGGTTGATGGTGTTGTTGACGGCGAGGATCAGGCGCATTGTCAAAGCCTCCCCGTCACGCGGACATCGCGGCGGCTTGCTTCGCCGGTTCCCAGAAACGAAGACCAGCCGAGATGCGAGCGGTAACCATCGGCCTCTTCGGGCGAAATCTCTTCGCGCCCATGCAGGCAAAGCGGCCTGGCCTCTCCGGCGGCAAGGCCGAGCTTGATGTCATAGGCATGCTGGTCCCGCAGCATGAACTCGATGAGCTGTTTCAGAGCCTCATGGCTGCTGCCGCGCGGCAGGAATTCCTGGAAACGGTGGAATCCGAGGTTTTTCAGATAGACGTTGAACTTCGAGGCGATGTCGGGAACGCGCTCGCCGATGACGGCGCTTTCGCCCAGCACCGAGTTAAGCTGGCCAAGAGAGAACTGTTGCTCGGCTGGAATATCCACCTTGCGCCGGATCCATTCCTCGACCTCGACATCCGGATGGAAAAAGGCATGGGCAACGACCGATGACACAACCTGCGGCGATCTGTTGCGCGAGGCGAGCAGGCCGGTGAAGGTCAGGAGCCTTGCCCAGTTGATCGGCGACATCTCGCGCGCTTCCCGGTCGGCAAGGCCGAACAGGCAGAACATGGCCTGGGAAAAATCGTCTCTCGCGTTCGGCTTGTAGCGCACATAATAGCGGTACTTGCGCATCGCGCGATGCATCAGCCCGACAAGCCGATTGTGGAAGAAATCGAAGAAGCCCTTCAGCAGGGAGCCCTCGGCATCATAGCGGGCAACCGTTTCCTGATAGTAGGAGGGCAGGGGGGAGCCTGCGCCATGGAGGCCGAGAAACGTCACTTCCATGCGGAACCGGCCGCGCCGTCTACCTGGGGGCGTTTCTTTCTTGTCATCGGTGCTGCGATCATCGACCGGCGGCGGGTCCTCCAGAACGATATCGTTGATATCGGACACCGGAAAGCCGAGGCGGTTGTCGACGCTGAAGACGATCTTCTCGTCTGTCGGAAGCAGGTGGGTTCCCACTTCCGTGCCTTCGTCGAAAGCGCGCTGCGTCTGCTCGACGGCCTGGAAAAACGACCAGGCGCGCGCATCGCGGACTAGAAGGTCCGTCAGATGATCGGCTGCCGGCCTGTCTTCGCTGGCCATTGGTAAACCTCGTTGTTTTCCTCGCCTTCCACGATGAGCTCGTGGAAGGAGTTGATGCTGGCATAAAGGGTGAAGAATTCGGCAAGCACGCTGGCGAACAGGTACATGTCGCCCTCGCTCTGAAAGCAGGACTCCCGGATGGTCATGCGCGTCAGAAGTCCGCGGATGGGCTGGCCGCGAAACAGCTTGTCGAAAGGCTTGGTGTCGATCGCGCGGATGCCGTCCATGCGCTGGCGGCTGGTGCGCTCGGCGCGGCGGTCGGCATAGGCCTGAAAATCATAGATCGCGATCACCGCGCCAAGCGCATCCTTGTCGAGAAGCGACACGTAATTCAGCGCGAGATTGGAAATCATCGTCCAATAGAGCGAACCATCGAGCGGCGGGTAGATCGGCGCCGTCGGCTGACGCAGATTGCGAAAGGTGACAAAGGCGGGCGTATCCTCGGTCATCACGCAGATATCGCCGCCGCCGAGTTCGCGCGCATGGCGGGCGTTGAAGCAGCTCAGCTCCGCTGAAACCACCTCGAAATCCGGCACGGCGCTCGAATTGTCGTGCCGGACGAAGGAAATGAGGTGATCGGCGCCGGCCTGCCGCAGAGATTCCCGCATCCTGAGCCGGTAGTAAATCTGCGTCAGGTTCTGCTGGCGTTCGACCTCGTGATGAAAGGATTCGAAGGCCGGATATTCGCGAAGGTGCTTGCCGGTTGAAGGTTCACCCTCGGAACGCCAGCTCACGACCCGGTCGATCGAAAAGATGGCCTTGGCGCCGTCGCCATTGGAGGAGGGTCTCAGGGGATAATGAAGCCGGCGATAATCGACCTTCATCGGTTCGGCATCGTAACGAAACAGGTTGACGGCCGGGGTGCAATAAAGCTGTACGGTGTCCGGGCGCACCTTCACATCCGGGGGAAGGGGACGCTCGAACTGAACCGACAGGCGAAACGTCATGCCGCTTTCATTGCCGAGGCTTTCGCCGAAGCGGAGAAGATCGAAGCACTGGAATTTTTCCGGAAAAACGAAGTACTCCTGCAGCAGGCGATAGCCTTCGTAGGCTGTATTGCCTGACGGCAGTATCGCCTCGTTCGCCGCGAAACCGCCGGGCTGGACGTTCCGCAGTGGAAAGGACACGGTTCGACCGCCGCCTTCTCCGCCCGTGACGGTGATGTCGATGGATTTCAGATAGCGCCCGAACCACAGGTAAAGCATCTGTGCGGTGTGATCGCCGCTGGCAAACCACAGTCGCAGATCGCGGAGATCGATCATGCCGAGCGGCAGACCGGACAGCGTTTCGAAATCGATGTGCAGCGTGGTCGACTGCCGCGATCGCTCAAGATATTGCTCGGCGATTTCGAGCGGATAGACATGGGTTTCGGACGTTGTTCGGAACGGGCAGACCGTACCGGATACCGGCCGCGACAGGATGATCGTGCCGTGCGGCACGACTTGCCGTTCGGTGATCGACTTTTCCTGCGGCGTAAGCTTCATCAGCGCCGTGGAGGGAAACGGCCGGAGGAAATTCGGCAACAGCAGATTGACGACGGAATGGGTGAGTTCCGGCAGTTCGTCGTCCAGCTTCTCCCGGAGCCGCGACGTCAGAAACGCAAACCCCTCAAGCAGACGCTCGACATCGGGGTCCGTCGACTGTTCGGAAAGATACCGAGCGAGTTTGGGATTGTTTTCAGCAAAGAACCGACCGCTTTCCTTCAGATAGGTCAGTTCGTCCTGAAAATAGCGTGAGCGCGCCGAGTTTGCCAATTCTGGCTCCTGCAACTACTTACATTACTGTTTCGGCATGCCATCAGGACGCGCTGGCGAACTGCTTCTGTCTCAGCGAGCAGGTCCGTCCGCCATGGCGATCTTCAGGCATTGTCCTCCCGCAAGAGCGCGGCCTCCCGGACGCGTTCTAGATAATCTGCGTGGCGTGTCCGTCGCGCATCAGCAGGTCGATCTCGACCAGTTCCTGCCGCGATTTCGCCGGCACCAGAGCCTGGATCCGGAACTTCAGATCGAGCGGCCGATCTGGATCATGCATGCACTCGACAACCTTGACCTCGACGCGCGGCTCAAAGCTATTGATGCAATCACGGATCGACGCCGCGATATGTCGGGTCAGGTCGTTGGATTCGATCGACGACTCGTTGAAATCGGCAAGACCGAGACCGGGAGCTGACTGGGACGCGCCGCTACGCGCATTGAGCAGCCGGATAAGGTGGCGTTTGATCGAACGCACGGTTGCCGACGCGGCATCGTCCGTGCGTTCGATCGCCATATTCTCCTCATCCAGCACAAGGCGCTCGAACAGGCTTCCTGCCGACCGGCGATCGATGCTGTCCCGGATATCGGTGTCGCGGTCCCCTCGCATGGCCGATCTAGTCTTCCTTGTCGAGCTTGCCCACCAGGGACAGTTCGAAATTGGCGCCCATATACTTGAAGTGCGGACGGACCTTCAGCGTGACCTGATACCAGCCGGGATCGCCCTCGACATCGGAAACCTCGACGCTTGCCGCGCGCAGCGGGCGGCGCGAGCGCACATCCGAAGGCGGGTTTTCCTGGTCGGCGACATATTGCTTGAGCCAGACATTGAGCTCGCGCTCGAGGTCTTCCTTCTCCTTCCAACTGCCGATCTGCTCGCGCTGCAGCACCTTGATGTAGTGCGCCAGCCGGTTGATGATCATCATGTAGGGCAGTTGCGTGCCGAGCTTGTAGTTGGTCTCGGCGGCCTTGCCTTCCTTGGTGTTCTGGAAAATTTTCGGCTTCTGAACGGAATTGGCCGAGAAGAAGGCGGCGTTATCCGACCCCTTGCGCATGGTCAGCGCGATGAACCCCTCCTCGGCGAGCTCATATTCGCGCCGGTCGGTAATCAGGATCTCGGTCGGGATCTTTTCCTCAAGCTGCCCGAAGGCCTCGTAGACATGGACAGGCAGATCATAGACCGCGCCGCCCGACTGCGGGCCGATGATGTTCGGACACCAGCGGTATTTGGCAAAGCTTTCGGTCAGCCGCGTGGCGAGAACGAAGGAGGTATTGCCCCACAGATAATGCTCGTGGTCGTCGGTCACGCTTTCCGAATAGACAAAGCTCTTGACCGGATTTTCCTCCGCGTCATAGGGCTGGCGCAGCAGGAAACGCGGGCAGGTGAGACCGACATAGCGGGAATCCTCGCTCTGGCGGAAGCCCATCCACTTGCGGAAGCGCGGTCCTTCATAAATCGAGAACAGATCCTTCTGCGCCGGCAGATCGACGAATTCATCGACGTCGAACATCTCCGGCGAAGCTGCCGCAATGAAAGGCGCATGTGCCATGGCGCCAACCGAGGCCACGAACTGCAACAGCTTGACGTCGCGTGCGCCGGGGCCGAAATCATAATTTGCGATCATCGCACCCACAGGCTCGCCGCCGAACTGGCCGTAGCCGGAGGAGTAGATGTGCTTGTAGAGACCGGACTGCACCACTTCCGGCGCGGTCTCGAAATCCTCCAGCAGCTTCTCCTTGGAGACCGGCAGCAGGTCGATCTTGATGTTCTCGCGGAAGTCCGTCTGGTCGATCAGAAGCTTCAGCCCGCGCCAGGCCGATTCCATCTCCTGAAATCCCTTGTCGTGGATGATTTCGTCCACCTGACGCGAGACCTTTTCGTCAAGCTGGGCGATCATCTGATCGACGAGAACGCGGTTGATGCGCTCGCCGGGCTTGCGGCTTGAGAGCATGTCGGCGATGAACGCTTCCATGCCCTTGCGCGCGATGGAATAGGTTTCCGTATCGTCCGGACGGATCCGGGTTTCTTCCATGATCTGGTCCAGAAGCGAGAAGCTTTGTATTTCGCCGGACTTTTCCTTGAGAGCAGCACCTGATTGGGCCATGTTTTTCAACTCCGAACTACGCGCCGATGATCTCGGCAGGTCAAACTGCATTCCGGTATTCCTTCAGGAAAACGATGCCTGGTCAGTCTTTCTTGCCTTTCGTATCCTCGCCCTTGACGGCGATCTCGCCATCGGGCTTGCCGGCTAGATCGGGCTTCGGCGCTGCGGCCAGTTTCTCCGCCTCGCGGGCTTCGATCGACTGCAGTTCCTCCATGAGCTTCTTGCGGGCATCCTCATCTTCCAGGATCTGTTCAAGACGCTGACGGAAGGCCGGCATATTGCCGAGCGGCCCCTTCAGCGCGACAAGCGCCTCGCGCAGCTCGATAAGCTTTTGCAACTCCGGTACCTGCCGCACCACGGCATCGGGCGAGAAATCCGCAAGGCTCTTGAACTCAAGCGTGGTGCGAAGGCGCGCTTCCTCGTCGCCGGAGAGCGTGTCCTTCACCTCCATATCGCGCTTCAGTCCGGCCTCCTTCATCACCGAGGCGAAGCTGTTCTTGTCCACCGAGAGCATTTCGCGCTCTTCCAGCGGCAGGCCGTCATCATGACCCAGATAGTCGCCGAGCATGACGAGACGGAGAGGCAGTTCCACCTCTTCCTGCTGGTCACCCGTTGCAGGGACGTAACGGATATTGATGCGCTCCTTGGGAGCGACTGAACTGTCTTTTCCAGCCATTTTGTCTTGCCTCCTGTGTTCATTCAGGCCCGTTGGAAACGCGCGCGACTACGACCTTTGCGGGTATTCAGAGTAAATTTGCCGAAATTAAGGTAACCTCTAAAAGTGGTATTAATTACTATCTATAGTATCTTTAGTTGACAAGTCGGGATTCGAAAAATATCGAATAAAAAGATGTAATGCGTGATAAATCCTAAATTACATTATGATAATATATAAAATTACTTAATTTATATTGAGAGTTAACGTGGCGCATACGCAGGAGTACAACCTTGAAGCGAATCTTTAGGCTGGTAAAATCTCTCTCAGGCGGTTCTTTTCGGGTGCTGAAAAGCCTAGTAAAGTCGTATGGCATGGCCAGCCTAGTCATAGCCTTCGCGCTTTGCGCTATTATCTGGTTCGTCGGGCCTCGGTTGAAGGTCTACGGTTTCCAGCCTTTCGGGCCGGTGACGTTCCGATTGATCGCAATTATCGCGATTATATTTTTCTGGGGTGTAAGCAATCTTCTCTTCGGCGCCGTGAGCAGACGCAGGCAGGAGCGGGCCTCGGAAGAAGGGGTGACGAAGGCGCCGAGGGATCCTGTGAAGGATCGCGTCGATGCGTTCGACCGCAGTTTCCGCAACGCTATGTCCGCCATTGCGAAGCACTGGATCGGCTCCGATGGCAAGCGCGGGAAACGCTCGGTCTATTCGCTGCCCTGGTATGTGATGCTCGGCTTTCCCTCTGCCGGGAAGACGTCGTTTATCGTCGAGTCCGATCTCAAGTTTCCTCTGGCGCATCTCTTCTCGCAGGAAGACGCCAAGTCTGTGACCAAAACCGAGGATGTCGATTACTGGGTCACCGACGATGCCGTCGTCTTCGATGTCGCCGGCCAGCTACTCACCCATCAGCGCAACCGTGAGGACGACAATGTTCTCGATGTTTCCCGGCTGCTTTGGGACAAATTCCTGGGTCTGCTCAATGAATACAGGCCCCGCAGGCCGATCAACGGTGCGATCGTCTGCATCGATCTCGTCGATCTCATCCAGTCCTCGCCCGAAGTGCGCGAAAACAAGGCCGCCCTTCTGCACGCCCGTCTGGTAGAGATGTCGGAAGCGCTCAGCACGCGCTATACCGTGCACGTCATTTTGACAAAGCTCGATCTCCTCGACGGCTTTCACGAATTCGTATCGGGCCTCACCAAGGCGCAACGTGCCGAGCCCTTCGGCTTCACCTTCTCGGTCTATTCGGAAAAATCCGGTGACAGCTGGGTGGAGGAGTTCGAGGAGGCCTATGACGGCTTTCTCGAGCGTCTCAACAATCTGATGCTCGATCGTATCGCCGATCAGCATTCCTCGGAGGCGCGACGCAAGCTCTATACTTTCACGCGCCAGCTCTCCGGCTTGAAGATGCTGATCCGGGAATTCCTTGGAACCAGCCTCCATCAGGACAAGTTCTCAACGGCGCCGCTGGTGCGTGGCGTGTTCATGGCCTCCTGCCGCCAGGAAGCCGTCCCGTTCAATGCCGTCCTGACGGCGGCCTCGCAGAAATACGAGATCCGTCCGCCCGTGCTCGCCGTCCATGGCGATCACTCGAAGCACTATTTCTCGGCCAATGTCCTAAAATCCGTGATCTTCGAGGAAGCTGGCCTTGCGGGCGACAATATCCGCCTTGAGCGCTCCAAGCGGGTGCGGTTCATTCTCTCGGGTGCTGCTGCCTCGGTTCTGTTCATCGGTTTCGTCGGCTTCTACTGGCAGGCCTATGAAAGCAACCGCGCCAAGATGGATGAGGTTGTCAGCATCGCCAGGACCTACAAGGCGGACGGCGAAACTCAGCCTGCAAACGCGGCAGACGCCGGCCAGTCCTTCCTCAAGCCGCTGAACGCTCTTCGCTCCGCAGGAACGATTTTCGGCAATTATGATCGCTGGGGCGTCATCCCGTCCTTCCTGACTCTTTCGCAAGGCAGACGGATCGGGCCGGTCATCGACAAGACCTATATCGACCTGCTGCAGAACGGTTTCCTGCCCGATCTTGCAAGCTATGTGGAAGCCGACGTGGTGAAGCTCGGCAAGGCGGACGACACGCGCGACGGCGATGAACGCCTTGAGGATCTGCGCATCTATCTGATGCTCGGCGACACCTCGAAGCGCAACAATGCGCTGGTGGAAGAATGGTATGGCGAGGTCTGGCAGACGCTCTATACCGGCGACGACCAGACGCAGCAGGACCTTTCATCCCATCTGAAATTCGCCATTGAGGATGCCGATCTCGAGGTCCCGCTCAACCAGACCGAAGTCGCCTCGGCGCAGGCGGATCTGCGCGCCGTGCCGCGCGATCTGCGGCTTTACCGCAATATCGAGCAACTCGCCAAAAGTCAGCTCGTGTCAGCCGTAAACTTCAGAAACGAGATCGGGCCAGCCTACAACATCATTTTCAAACAGCCGGCCGACGCCAACGGCAAGCCGGAACCGGTTGAAATCCCGCCTTTCTTCACCAAGACCGGCTTTACCGACTTTTTTGTCAAGCAGAACGAGGCGCTGTCCGTCGTCGCCATCGAGGACGCCTGGGTGGCCGGCGAGCGCGATACGGTAAGCTATTCCCAGGAGGATCTGGAAGCGTTCCGCAAGCAGGTCGCCGAGCGCTATGCGACCAACTACATCGACACATGGACAAACGCCCTGAACCAACTGGACATCGTCGATTTCGGCAGTCTCGACAAGGGCGTGGACGTGCTTGAGGAAATCACCGGGCCGGACGATCCCTTCGCCCGGCTTATCGCGCTGGTGAAGGCGCAGACGCAGATCTATGAGGAGAAAACCGTCACCCAGACGCCGGATCAGGCAGCCGATGCCACGCAGCCCTATGACCTTTACCGGGAGCAGGGCATGCGCATCAACCGCGCCTTTGCCCGGCTCGATGCGCTGGACGATCCGCGCGACAACAAGGGCAGCTATCTCGAAGACCTCGAGGCTTCGCTCTCGAAGCTTTACGAATACCTCAAGGAGGTTCGCCAGGCCGGAGACCGCTCGGGCGAAATGGCGCTTGCCAAGGCCAAGGCGCGGGTGAAGCTGGAGGGCGACGACCCGATCTATGTGGTCGAGCGCCAGGGCGTCGATCTGCCGGAACCGATGAGCCGGTTCTTCGCAACCATTTCCGACCAGAGCTGGGCGGTGGTGCTGGACAAGGCCAAGGAAGAGCTTCAGCGCGCCTGGAACGACGATGTCTACGGCGAGTACAATCTCTCGCTGGCAACGCGGTATCCCTTCACCATTGATGCCGAGGAGGATGTGCCGCTCAAGGAATTTACCGATTTCTTCGGCCCGAACGGCAAGATCGAGAATTTCTACAACGACAATCTGAGCCTGTTCGTCGATGATGCAACCGGCAAGCCGAAGGTGATCGACGGGCAAAGCCTTGTCATCAATCCCGAGTTCCTGGTGCAGTTGAAGAAGGCGCTCGCCCTGCAGGATACCTATTTCGGCAATGACGGCGCGCTTGGCGTGAACTACACCGTGGAGCCGAAGGGCCTGTCCGGACGCTTCGGCCGCTCGGTGATGAACGTCGAAGGCCAGCTCGTGCCCTATTCGCACGGTCCGCGCTTTCCGGTGCGCATCATCTGGCCGAACGAACTTTCGAAAAAGGCCGAAAGCGTGCTGACGCTGTTTCCAAGCGGCGGCGGCAAGCCGCGAACCATGTCCTTCAGCGGGCCGTGGTCGGGCTACAGGCTTCTGAACTCCGGCAAGATCGTCAACTACGACGCCAACGGCATGGTGGTCGAGTTCGATGTCGGCGGCGGGACCGCGAGCTACACGATCACCCAGCAGGGGCAGAAGAACCCGGCGCGACAGGATCCGCTGGCCGATCTCGTTCTGCCCGCCCGTCTGTGATCACGGGCGGGAGATGCCGATGGCGAATGAGGGCTTTCTGGAGGCGATCAGCGCCACGCTGGCAGACCCCTTTGAGGGCGACATCGAGGATCTGCCGGCCTATGATGTGATCGGCGACGCACTGATCCGCCGCGGCACGCCCAGCCAGGCCTCAGTCGACTGGCAGGGCGTCGAGGTGGCGGCCGCAAGGCTTCTCGCCCGCAATGCCAAGGATATCCGGCTGGTCGAGGCCATCTGTCTGGCCAGGTTTTCAAGTCGCGATCGCGAAAGCCTGCTTGCCTGCCTTGAGGGCTTGAACGCCTTTCTGGGGCTGGAGGAAACGCTGCGAAGGCCTGCCAAAAAGGCGCAGTTTCAATCGGTTCTGACCCGGCTGATGGGCTTCCTGCTGCGCGATGAGCCGCCCGGCCCGGCTGGCGTGCTGGCCGAGGAACTGACCGCGAGCCTCCGGCTGCTTGGTGAGAACGAAGCGGTGCAGGAGGCAGGGCAGTCACGGATGATTTCGGGTTTTCTCGACCGGCTGGCCCGTGATGCCGACGGGGTGGCCGCAGATCGTGGCGACGGCGCAAAAGCCCGGCCTGAACCTCGGCCACGGGCGAACGGCAAGACGGCGGAGGTGCGGCAGGCTGAGCCTTCTTCCTCAACGACGGTCGATTTCCGGCTTTTGCGCCGCCAGGCCGGAGAGCTTGCCGACCTCTTATTCGATCTCGATCCGGCAGCCCCCGTCTCCTATCTTCTGCGCCGTCACGTGACCTGGCTCGACGTGACCGCGCCACCGCCGATCAAGGAGGGGCGGAACACGATCGTCCCGCCGGTCTCCATCGAAAGCGTCGAACGTTATGAGACCGCCTTGCGCGAAAATCCGGATGACCCGGCGCTGGCCAAACGGCTGGAGCGAACGCTGCAGTCGCTGCCCTTTTGGATCGGCGGACATGTCATCGCCGCGCGACTGGCGCAAAAATGCGGGCGTTCCGCCGTGGCGACTGCCATCGCCGCGGAAACGCGTCAGTTTCTGGGGCGCCTGCCGGGGCTGACGGACCTCAATTTCCTTGACGGTCAGCCGCTCGTTGCCACCGACGACCTGGCGGCGCTCGACCAGCTCGCGGGGAATGCCGAACGGGCGTCGGCGGCGGATGGAGACGGGATAGATCAGGAAAGCCCCGGTGGTGAGATGCCGACGCTTGAGAGCATGGCGGCGGATCCGGCGAAGGCCAGCGAATGGGACCAGAGCTATCGGCAGGCGCCATCACCGCGCATGCGCGCCTTTCTGGAGCTTGCAACGCTGGAAATGCTGGCCGCATCCGGTTTTGCCGCCATCACCGCCGATCAGGCCATCCGCCTCGAACGGGCGGCCGAAGGTATCGGCGTCAGGGAATGGGACCCGGAACTTTTCCGAAGGTTGGAGAAGTTCAGAAAATGAAGATCGATAAGCTTTTGAATCAAAAAGTAAATTTTCGTACTCAACAGTACTGGCCAAAAATGGCCGAGCCTGGCCATTTTTGGCCGAGACGGATTTGCTATTCTGGATCAATGGGTTATGTCGGAATTTGGCGTTATGTCCGTTCTTTTCCCGGCCATTTTTGGCCGAAGTTTCTTGGGTTCACTTACATAAATACTCGCTCATATGAGCCCGTTTCTTCTCACGACGATAGAAATATTCGTTTAATATCAGTATTTTGTCGTTTTTCTATTCAGAATTCCCGTCTCTGGCACGGTTTATGCCAGATAAAGCTTGCCCGCCGCGGTTGGCGCTGACGGGCCTGAACCCGCCGATGGCATGGTGCCGCGGCAGTTGAGAACAATGAAACGAAGACGCCTGCCGGATCTTGCATGTTTGGCGACAGCACCGGCAGACGTCCTCAACAACAGGCAGGAGTAACCCATGCCCACACCCGCTTATATCACGATCGAAGGCGCAACGCAGGGCCCGATCACGCAAGGGGCCTTTACCGAGGATTCGGTCGGCAACGTCTGGCAGGAAGGCCATGAGGACGAGGTCATGGTCCAGGCCATCGACCACACCGTCGTCATCCCCCGCGATCCGCAGTCGGGCCAGCCGGCCGGCCAGCGCGTGCACACGCCGTTCAAGTTCACCTGCACGCTGAACAAGGCCGTGCCGCTGCTCTATAATGCGCTGTGCACCGGCGAGATGCTGACCAAATGCGATGTCAAATGGTACCGCACCAACACCGCCGGCAAGCAGGAGCACTTTTTCACCACCACGCTGGAAGATGCGCTGGTGACTGACATGGACTGCACCCTGCCGCATTGCCAGGACCCGAAGAATGCCGATTTTACCCAGCTTGTGAAGGTGGAGCTTTCCTACCGCAAGATCACCTGGGAGCATACGGCCTCGGGCACATCCGGCTCCGACGACTGGCGCGCGCCGGCCGCCTGATCGGGCAAGATACCGCCACCTCCGGGGCGGAATGACTCCGGAGGTGCGTCTGAAGCCACAATCATAGGTAATTGTCTTTGTGGATACGCGCCTTATTGGGGCGAAAGCATCCGCGAGACAGGAGGCAAACATGTTGCGTTACGCTGTCGGAAAAACCCGAAAAGCCCGCGATTTTCTGCTGGGGCTCTGGCAGCACGGGCGGCTGCGCCGTACGGGCGGTAGCCGCAGTGAAACCGCCGAAAGCGCACAGGAAGCAGCCGTCCCCTCCGGCGCTGCGCTCGATGTTTCCGGCGAGCGCGGCGTTGTCGGGGTGGCGATCGGCGGGCGGGGCGCAGTGCCGCATCGCGTGCACGCCGCTTCTTCCGCGGATGAACTCGACCCCGGTATCAGCTTCCTCGACCGCTTTGCCGACCATTCGCTGCTTGCCGAAAACGAACGCCGCGCGACCCGCAAGGCTGCCGCTGCTACGGCATCGCCCGAGGTGGTCGCAGCAAGAACGGCGGAAGCAAGGCCACGGGCGCCAGCGCCGTCAAAGGATGGCAGTCGATCATGAGAAGACGCTCCAAAATCCCCTTGATCATATCGGGCATCGTGTTTGTGCCGGTGGCGCTGTTCTTCGCCTTTGTAATCTGGTTTGCCACGGGCGGGGGCGCAGTGGATGCAACGCCCGGTACATTCCGATGCCGCATCGGTATTCCAGGCTACATGAAAGACATCCCGGTCATCGCCCCGTGCAACACGCCGGTCTACAACTATGAGGCCATGGATGTCAGCCCTGGCAGTGGGACGATCAAATACAACTCCTATGCATCGCAAGCTGAAATTGAAGCATTTTACCGGCGTTTTCTGGTCGCCAAGGGATGTGCCATTTCTGGCGGCGGTGATGGTTTTTGGGGAGGCCAATGCGCAAACAATGAATTTCAGCAAATGACTGTTGTTTTGTCTTCAAAACTGGCCGGCCAAGAGTGCTCTTTGGTAACTCTCTATACATTGGATCCATGATGAGCAATTTCGAAGACATCGCCAAAGGCTATGCCTCTCTGGCGTTGGGCACCGCCAATGAAGGCCTGATCTACACCTGCAACTGCGGCTGGCTCGATCTCGGTCACGCCTTCTCACCCTCGAAAGACAAAACGCTCGGCGCCCGCAATCTCTGGCTTCGGGTGAAAGCCGGTGGCCGGTATGCGAAGGTCAGGACCGGCCATTTCTACCCGCCCGGCTTTCTCGCCTATCGATACCGACCATCCGTGCTGCAGGCGATGCGCGATGATGGCTATGCCCGCTTTCCCGACGGTGCGAAGGGTTTTGCCGTCACCTTTCGCGAAGAGATGGGCAAGCATGGCATTTCCGCTGGGATCGAGCGTCGCTTTCTTGTCCGCCATCACCTGACGGTACTCGATCTCAGGCGGGTGGCGCTGTCGGTCTTCGCCATTGTCAGCTGGAAGTTCGAGAACTTCCAGCACATGCTGGAGCTCGGCGGCATCATCAATTTCTTCTCGAGATTGACGGGTGACCATCAAGAGCCAGACCCACAAGGGAAATGGCTATAACGAACTGCGCTTCGAGGACGAGAAGGACCACGAGGAAGTCTTTGTCCATTCCCAGAAGGACCGCAACGAAAAGACCAACAACAACCACTCCGAACGCATCAACAACAACTGGGTCCAGTCCGTCGGCCACAACAAGGGCATCGAGGTCGAGAACAATCATGCCGAGGTGATCGGGGGCGATATGCAACTATTCGTGGGGCCGTCTCAGAAGGGCATGTTCACGCCAAATGGTGCAGATACGCTCACGCAGGGGCTTCCTGGCGTCCCTTATGGTCTGGGCGAGAAGGGGGCAATGTCGCCGGGCGTTGGCACAATGCAATTGAGCATCGACAAGAACAAGGTCGAAAGTATCGGCAAGAACCACTCTCAACTGGTTCAGAACGTCAAGAGCGTGAACGTCAAGGACAGCTACTACATCGATGTCGGGGAAGAACTGGTCATCACTGCAGGCAAGCGAATTTTCTTCAAGAGCGGCGATAGCGTGATGGTGCTGAATTCCGATGGCTCGATCCAGATCAACGGCAAGAAGCTTAGTCACAATGTCAGCGACATCATCAAGTTGCTGTCCGATATCGTCAAAGTAAATTGAGGAGGGTGATACTTGAAAAATGCAAAGCATCGCCTTTCAGGAAGATCATTTTACATTGCTGCGGGGCTTGCGCTGGCGGTTGTTCTCGTTCCTGCCGGTTGGTGGGGGTATCATCATATCTCGGAGTGGATCATGGTTCACAATTCACCGGATACGCCGCTTTCCAACAGGCTGATCCTGCCCTATGGCGATGCGCCTTATCGTCTGGCGCAGAAGATAGAGCGCGGCGAAGCGATTTCAGAGGCGGACGTGAAGGCGTTGCCCGATGGCGTTGACCAGCGCTATGGCGACGAGATCACCCTGCTGTTTCTGGCGCTCGGCGCCCATAACCTGCAGGCGATCGACACACTGCTCGCCGCCGGCGCCGATCCCTATATCGTCGACCGTCCATCGCAGGGTTCGGGGCGGAACTTCGTCTACTACCTCACCATGCCGGGGCCAAGTTCAGGGCCGGTGCGGGGCTTCGATTTCGAAAACCATATGATCGAGAGCTATCTCAAATATGGAGGCAAGGCGAATTACCAGTGGCCGGATGAGGAAGGCGCGTGGCTGATCGAGGAAGTTGGGCTTATCGGCAATTATAAGGGCGTCAAAATCCTGCTTAAGGCTGGCGCTGATCCTTGGGCGCAAGATAACAATGAAGACACTCTAATGTCTGTTCTTGCGCGGTGGACGCCAGACGGATCACTTCCGCTGATCAATTTTATGCTGAATGAAGGTTATTTTGATCATGAGCCTTTGCATAAATTAAAGAATGTCATGTTATTCTTGGGTGGATACCACCAACGAGGTGATAAAACCAGTCTGGATATACAGAAAACGGCCTTAAGAATATTAAAACGCAATTCTCACTATCCGCCTGATCGGTATACGCAAGACATTTTTGGCGGCCCTATCCCGTGGAAGGAGGTCGAGAATGCCGACTGATGCTGGACACAAGGTCGCAGTGCCACCCATTCCCGATGCGGATAATATCAAGCCGCCGCCTGTTCCCGCTCCGCCGGAAGGGGAAAACACCGCCAATGCGACGCATGTTACCGGCAAGGCCGCAGCAGAAACGTGCGGGTTGATGCCATGATCTGGCCTCTCGCTCCAAACCGTCAGCCGAAGCGCGTATTTGCCATATGGCTTGCGCTGGCGGTTGTTCTCGTTCCTGCCGGGTGGTGGGGATATCATCATATCTCGGAGTGGATCATGGTTCACAATTCACCGGATACGCCGCTTTCCAACAGGCTGATCCTGCCCTATGGCGATGAGCCTTATCGTCTGGCACAGAAGATCGAGCGCGGCGAAGCGATTTCAGAGGCGGACGTGAAGGCGTTGCCCGAGGGCGTCGACCAGCGCTATGGCGACGAGATCACCATGCTGTTTCTGGCGCTTGGCGCCCATAACCTGCAGGCGATCGACACCATGCTCGCCGCCGGCGCCGACCCCTATATCGTCGACCGCCCATCGCAGGGATCGGGCCGGAACTTCGTCTTTTATCTGACCATGCCGGGACCAAGTTCAGGGCCGGTGCAGGGCTTCGATTTCGAAAACCATATGATCGAGAGCTATCTCAAATATGGCGGCAAAGCGAATTACCAGTGGCCGGATGAGGAAGGCGCGTGGCTGATCGAGGAAGTTGGGCTTATCGGCAATTATGAGGGCGTCAAGATTTTGCTTAAGGCTGGCGCTGATCCTTGGGCAGAAAATTCGCGCGGCGATACGTTGATGAGCACACTAGCCAGCGCTGCGGCGATGAAAGGCGTTTCGTTCATAGATTCGCTTATAGACGATGGATATTTCAACAATATCAGCATTAAAAATTTAGAAAACGTTATTGGTTATTTAGCTTTGTATGACCAAAGAGGCGACAAGGTCAGCGTTGAGCTTCAGAGGATCACATTGCGTATCTTGAAGCGCAATCCAGATTATCCACCAGACCAGAATACGCAGGACATTTTTGGCGGCCCCATCCCATGGAAGGAGGTTGAGAATGCCGACTGATGCTGCACACAAGGTCACATTGCCGTCCATTCCTGATGCGGATGATATCAAGCCGCCGCCTGTTCCCGCTCCGCCGGAAGGGGAAAACACCGCCAATGCGACACATGTTACCGGCAAGGCCGACCCCAAGAACTGTAAGCGGCAGGCCTGCTATCTTTGCCAGTTGATCTACAAGGACCCGCCGCCGAAACTCGGGTTTACGACGCTTTTTCCCGACAAGATCGCGCAGGCTGATAAAAACTGGGAAGAATGGGCTAAACGGGACCAGCAGACCAAGACCGGCCTTGTGGCGCGGCTTTACAAGGTGAAAGGCTACGACCCCGATTCATCCACCGATGTCTGCCCGCCGACGCTGGTGTTTCGCGGAACCGACGGCCACGACATGCGCGGCTTTGCGCTTTGTGTGACATTCGAATTTACGCCCTCCGCCGGAACATCCCCGCTGATCGATTTGCAATCGCTGGTGAAGGACATTCTGCCGGGCGGACATATGGTGTTTGGAATGGGACCGGACACAAAGGGCAAGACCCGGGCACAATTGATCGAGAAAAATTTCGAAAGTGTGACGCTGTTGGATGAGACCGGCCATTTCACCCTGATGGGCGTGCCCTATCAGGGTCGCGTGACGCTTGAGTTTTTCGGCGGACCGGATGGCGACTGGGCTACGAATATCGAGCAAGGCCTGGGAGTAAAAAGTCAGCAATATGAGAACGCTATGGCGTTCGGCAGATCGATCGTAAAAGAAAAAATCAAACCGGGAAAGGATCGACGGTTAACAATCGCAGGGCATTCTCTGGGCGGTGGTCTGGCAAGCGCGACGGCAACAGTAGTTGATTATTATAATCCCAAGAGCATCTTCACCTATTGCCAGACCTTCAATGCCGCAGGCGTCAACTCCAGGACGGTTGAGCCCGCCTTGCTTGGCAGTGCGACGATCGATGCCTTTGCCGTTCGCGATGAGATTCTGACCACGATTGAAACCCGGGTGAATGACCTGCCGATCCTGGGTGCGGTGCTGAAATGGGCCAAGGCAGAGGCGAAGGTCAACGGCTTCCCGCCGCCGGAGGGCAATTTTGCGCCAAGGCTCGGCATCAGCCCGGGGCCGGCCGGTGGCGAGGGCTGGCAGGCTCCGCCCAAAGGCGGCGCGCTGCCGAAAGTCTGGCCGATCGCCGAGCAGACGGTTCTGCCGGGCGTGACCGCCAGCGATTTCCGCTATCTCAATGAAATCGACAGCATTATGAACAGCTCCGCCTCCTTCATGCAGGCATTGACCACTCTTGCGGCCCGCATTCCTGAATGGATGAAATTGGCCGGTGTGGGGGCTTTGTCATCCGACAGCAAAAAAGACTATCTACCCGTCTATTCGCCCGACAAGTCGATAGGGGGGCGGGTTGCAAAGGGCATTGAAGAAGGCCTGGAGGCTTTGTCCGACAGTAATGCGGTGAGTGCCGCCAAAACAATTCTGGAACTAAGCCCCGGCTTCTCCAGGGTCGCTTTTGCCGCCGACATATGGAAAGAAATCAAGCTCCTGAAGACGCTTTGCGGCGTCTCTGCTGCCTATCACGGCATGGACTATGTCATTGCGACTTATGACGGAGTGGCGCCACCACCGCCGGAGCCGGCAGCAGCACCACCCACCGCGCCCTCTGTGCAGGACGCTCTGGACCAGATGGGCCGTCAGCTCGGGAGGTGAGCCATGATCCCCGAAATCTCGCTTCCTTTCCCATGCCTGTTCTTCCGCCACTGGTATCTGGATGGCAGTGAGATGGGGGTGCTGGTGGTGCGGGCGGTGTTTGAAATCCACGAGGGCAGACGCGCGTTGTTGCCGAAGGCGCAGCCGGGGATGGCGCTCTCGGATGTGTTTTCCGGCGAGGCGAATGTCTCGTCGCTGAAATACGAAAGCGAGATCGCGCCGTTCAAGCCGAAAACCGACCTGACCTTTTCCGCCATTGCCCGCTCGCCCGAGGAAAAGCAGCTCACGAGCTGGCCGGTGCGGGTCGATATCGCCCGGCCTGCGGAGGATGGCGCGGCGCCCGAGGTTATCGGCAGCCATGGCTTTCATGTGTTCGGCGAGCGGCTAATGGAGCCGGAGACGGCAATGGGCGGAAAGCGCTGGCGGCTTTCGGATGCGACGCCGGTCACGCAAGTGCCGATCGTCTACGAGCGCGCCTATGGCGGCACGGTGAGGATCGATGAAGACACCGAGGACGCCCATGTGTTCAACCCGGTCGGGCGCGGCATGGTCAGCGATTATCTTCTGGAGGCTGGCGAGGCACTGCCTGCACCACAGATCGGCCTTGCGGGCGAGTTCGCCGCCTGGGCTCCAGGTGCGGAGATGACGGTTTGCGGTCTCGGTCCGCTGACGAAATCCTGGCAGCCGCGGCTTGCGCTCGCCGGCACGTTTGACGATGCCTGGCTGAGAGAGCGCCATCCGCGCATGCCTGAGGATTACAATTACGGCTTCTGGAATGCCGCGCCGCAGGCCATGCAGTTCAAGCCGTTCCTCACCGGCATGGAGCAGATCACCGTCCACGGCATGCGCCATGATCCGGAACTCTACCGGTTCTCTTTGCCGGAAGGCGGGCTGAAGGCTGTCATGCGTTATGACAACGCGGATGATCGCAGGTTTGTCATGCGCCTTGACACCGTCCATTGCGACATCGTCGACCCGGACCCGAACAAACATCAAATGACGCTGGTCTGGCGAATAGCGATCGAGAACCCCGACGATGTGACAGCGATCGAGGTTCTGCCGCATGCTCTCAGAAAGGAGACATCATGAGCCGCAGTGCCGCCCGCAATACGGGCAAGTCCAACAGCATCGTCTGCCTTTCGCCCTGCGTCTGCCTGACGCCGCGCGGCCCGAAAATGGTGCCGGTGCCCTATATGATCGTCTCGAAGCTGGAATGGAGCACGAAGACGATCTCCAATACCGGCTTCGGCGGCGATCAGGCCTTCACCATGGAAAGCCGCACGGAGAAGGTGACCGGCAACGAGTCGGGCACCGGCGGCGGGGTGTCCTCCGGCGTCAATGTCGGCTGGTGCCGGCCGCAATCAAACAAGTCCAGTTTTCTGGTCGAGGGCCATCAGGTGCTGCAGGACAATTGCGTCTACGAAATGAACTGCGCCGGCCCCGACGGGCCGTCGAATACACTCGGCAAGCTGAATTATGACGATGCGTGAGCGCGCTGTCGCACTCGATCCTGCTGTTCATCAAAGGTTCGTTTGACGGTTTACGCTGATTTTGTCCGTAAAGATAGTGATTTCACGGAAAGCCGGACATTGTCCGTAATCGACAGGAAAGCGGACACAGGCACATGACAGTAAGTCGGCTACGCAAGAGGCTCCTGGAGCTTCTGGAGTAGAACGCAACCAGTGAAATCGTGTTTGATGGATTGCAGGATCGACGGAGAGCAAAGTAAACGGCAAGATCGTGTCCCACGGAGTGGTGTAGCCTCGGCGTTCGCCGTGCCTTCCGGAGCGGGCCGGGAGTGGATCAGCTTGCCGCCGGCAGGCTGATGAGAGGATCATCGCTCATTGTTGCGATGGTCTCAAGTGTCATGTAGCGGGACCGCTGGACGGCCCATTCGTCGTTCTGCTCGAGCAGCAATGCGCCGACCAGCCTGACGATTGCGTCATCGTCGGGGAATATGCCGAAAAACTCGGTGCGGCGCTTGATCTCGCCGTTCAGGCGTTCGATCGGGTTTGTGGAATGAAGCTTGGCCCAATGCTGCCTGCGAAGGTCATGTAGGCGAGCATGTCTTCTTCGGCGCTGTCCATGAGCGAGGCGAGCTTGAGCACTTTCGGGCTGATCTGATCGGCGCCACTGCGCCACTGGGTGCTCGCCGCATCCGGCGTGTCCTGGGCAATGAAGGCGGAGGAGACGACACGCCGTCCGCTCTTTCCTGCATGGGCGAGCGCGTTGCGCATGAAATGGACCCTGCAGCGCTGCCAGGTGGCGCAAAGCACCTTCGACACGGCGGCCTTGATGCCCTCATGGGCATCGGAGACGACGAGCCTGACGCCACGTAGCCCGCCTCTGGTCAGGTTGCGGAAGGAATCCCGTCCAGATCGGCTCGGCTTCTGAGGTTCCGATCTCCATGCCGAGCACCTCACGCCGGCCGTCGGTGTTCACGCCCGCCGCGATGATGACGGCGACAGAGACAGTGAGCAGCGTGTGCGCCACTGGTCCGAGCACCGCTGCGAACGCCGCCGCGCCGGACCTTCAGATAGGTGGCATTGATCCACAGGTAGGTCTATTCTCCCTCGATGGGCCTGTCGAGAAAGGCCTTCACCCTGTCATAGATTTCCTTGCAGAGCCGGGAGACTTGGCTCTTGGAGATGCCTGACATGCCAATGGCTTTGACAAGGTCATCGGCGGATCGGGTTGAAACGCCCTGGATATAGGCTTCCTGGATAATCGTCGTCAAAGCCTTCTCGGTTATGCGGCGCGGTTCGAGGAAGCTCGTGAAATAGCTGCCGGTGCGCAGCTTTGAAATACGAAGCTCCACCGTTCCGGCTCGGTTCGGCGGGAAAACGATTCACTGGATTGTTTTCTTTTCTGCCTTACCCCAGTCCCGGTCGCGATAGCCGTTGCGCTGGGCAAGCCGGAACGTGCAGTCTGTATGGCCACATTGATCATGACGGCAAGCTCAATGACATTGTTCCCCAGGCGTGGCTTGCCGACGTGATTGCCGCATTGCGGACACCCCGATTGCCAAGCTGTAGCAACTGCTTCCTTGGAGGTGGACACCGCCGACCATCAACGCACAAGCGGCCTAATCTGCGACCCTACTGCAGGCTTACTCTCTTCCGGCGATGGCAGGTAGCGGTCCGTCGATTTTGCGGGCGCTGTTTCCTAGCCGAGTGCCCGCTCGGAAAAATTGCCGGCGAGAAAGGCGTCATAGGCATCGCGGATACCGTCCTCAAGGCTGATCTTCGGCGTCCAGCCCATGCCGCGCAGCTTGTCGGCGCTCATCAGCTTGCGCGGCGTGCCGTCGGGCTTGGAAAGGTCGTGGACGATCTCGCCCTCAAAGCCGACCACCTTGCAGACCAGCTTCGTCAGGTCGAGGATCGAGATATCCGTGCCGGAGCCGACATTGACGTGCTCTTCCCCGGAATAATTCTTCAGCAGGAAGACCAGAGCGTCGGCGCAGTCGTCGGCATGGAGGAATTCGCGCAGCGGCGTGCCCGTGCCCCATACCACGATCTCCTTCGCGCCGGAGGCCTTGGCCTCATGCGCCTTGCGGATCAGCGCCGGCATGACATGGCTCGAATTCAGGTCGTAATTGTCGCCCGGGCCATAGAGATTGGTCGGCATCGCCGAGATATAGTCGCGGCCATGCTGCCGGCGATAGGCCTGGGCGAGCTTGATGCCGGCGATCTTGGCGATCGCATACCATTCATTGGTCGGCTCCAGCGGGCCGGTAAGCAGGGAATCCTCGCGGATCGGTTGTTCGGCGAATTTCGGATAGATGCAGGACGAACCGAGAAACAGGAAGCGGTTGACGCCGTTCCGGTGCGCGGCCTCGAAAATGTTCGCCTCGATCATCAGGTTGTCATAGAGAAAATCCGCCGGATAGCTGTCGTTGGCAAGAATGCCGCCGACCTTCGCCGCAGCCATCACCACAGCATCGGGCTTAGCGTCGGCCACGAACGCCTCGACCTCGGTCTGCCGCTTCAGGTCGACGGTGTCGCGCCCGGCGGTGATCACCTCGCAGTTTTCGCGCTCCAGGCGGCGGACGACGGCAGCGCCAACCATGCCGCGATGGCCGGCGACCCAGATTCTCTTCTGTGCGATATCGAAGGTCATGAAACTGTCTTTCGTTTCGAAATGAAAGCGTCGGATGAAAAGAACGATGCGGTTTTCTTTGACCCGACGCGTCAAATAAAAGAATCTACACGAATGCGGGTTCAGCCCTCAAGGCTGACCGGCAGGTCAAGCCCGTGCGCCTTCAGCAGGGCATAACGTCGCGCGGCCTTGTGATCCTCGACCACCATTTCCCGGCACATGTCGCGGGCGGTGATCTCCGGCACCCAGCCCAACTTTTCCTTGGCCTTGGTGGGATCGCCGAGCAGGGTATCGACCTCGGCGGGGCGGAAATAGCGCGGATCGATCCTGACGATCACGTCGCCCGGTTTCACATTGGGCGCCAGATCGCCGATCACGGCTTCCACCGTGCCAACCTCACTGATCCCGTCACCGGAAAAGCCAAGCGTTATACCGAGATCCGAGGCAGCCCAGGTGATGAATTCGCGCACGGAATACTGCTTGCCGGTGGCAATCACGAAGTCTTCCGCGCTTTCCTGCTGCAGCATCATCCACTGCATCCGGACATAATCCTTCGCATGGCCCCAGTCGCGCAGCGAATCTATATTGCCCATATAAAGGCATGACTCGAGGCCAAGCGCGATGTTTGCAAGGCCGCGGGTGATCTTGCGGGTCACGAAGGTCTCGCCGCGGCGCGGGCTCTCATGGTTGAACAGGATGCCGTTGCAGGCATACATGTCGTAGGCCTCGCGGTAATTGACGGTGATCCAGTAGGCATAGAGCTTCGCGGCCGCATAGGGCGAGCGCGGATAGAATGGCGTGGTCTCGCGCTGCGGGGTTTCCTGCACGAGGCCGTAAAGCTCGGAGGTGGACGCCTGGTAGAACCGCGTCTTCTTCTCTAGCCCGAGAAAGCGGATTGCCTCCAAGAGCCGCAGCGTGCCGATCGCATCGACATCGGCGGTATATTCCGGGGCCTCGAAGGAGACCGCGACATGCGATTGCGCACCGAGGTTATAGACCTCGTCCGGCTGGATGTCGCTGATGATACGGGTCAGGTTCGACGTGTCGGAAAGGTCGCCGTAATGCAGCTTCAGCCGCGCATTGGAAGCGTGCGGATCCTCGTAGAGATGATCGATGCGGTGGGTGTTGAACAGCGAGGCGCGACGCTTGATGCCGTGAACCTCGTAACCTTTTTCGAGAAGGAATTCCGTGAGATAGGAGCCATCCTGACCGGTGACCCCGGTGATCAAAGCCGTTTTCGTCAATTTTTCTCTCTTTAATTGATTTTTACAAAAAAGTTAGCCGTAATCATTTTACGATACGAGACAGTGGTAACCCATGTTTCGTGCCCCATCGGCGTCGAAGCCGATCAGGCTGGATGCGTCGAAGCATACACCACGCTGACGGTATTGCACTCACTATTTGGCCATGTCAGCCGGGCCGTTTTCACCTTCCCTGGAAGATTATGTGAAGCCCGCTCCGTACATTGTCGACCTGTTTTGAAGCCTGGCGCCCGCGCCAGTGGCGCGACACTCCGGCACCTGTCAATTCGGCGGCGTGTAGCCATCGGGGAATTGCAGTAACCGGTCGCAGGCGCCGCGATTGCCGTAAAGGGTCTGATATTGATCGGCCTGCTGGCGTGCACGCAGGCGGGCTGCTTCGATGTCGGCTTCGGTCGCGCCCGCCTGGAGCGCTTTTGCGAAGGTCGCATCCGCGGCATCGTTGAGGCGGCGCGTCGCCCGAAGGCCGCCATAGGACTGGCAGTCAGCGGCGCCGAGTTCGGCACGGGCGGCCTGGTCGAGCATGATTTCGTTCGGCTCTTCCGGCGCGCTCGTCTGGCAGCCGGCCAAGGCAAGCATTGCTGTCACGGGAAAGGCAATGCGGAATCGGGCAGTCATCTGGCACCTCCTGAATTCGCCCGCCGCAGGCGGGTTATTGCCGCGAATATCCGATACCTGAGGCGTGAGCGCAAGCGCCCGGGAAAGGAATATGGCCGTGATCAATCATGTCGATTGGCTCGACGGTAATGTGGCAGGAGCGACATCCTTGCCGGCCGGCGGCGCGACGCGCAGTTGCCTTCGGTGGAGGGCCAAAGCGTCGCGCATCATATCCGATGCATGGCCTCGATGAACTGCTTCGCCTTCTGCGCAATCGCTGCCACGTCCGCGCCGGGCTTGTAGAGCGCACCGCCGATGCCGAAGCCGGATGCGCCGGCGTCGACATAGGCTTTCATATTGTCCGGCGTCACGCCGCCGACGGCGAAGACCGGGATGTCCTTCGGCAGGACGGCTTTCCAGGCCTTGATGACGAATGGAGGAATCGCCTCGGCGGGGAAGGCCTTGATGCCGGTCGCGCCAGCGGCGATGGCGGCGAAGGCTTCCGTCGGCGTGGCGACGCCCGGCAGGCTGATCAGGTCCCGCGCGGCGGTCGCTTCGATCACGGCCGGGTTGGCGTTGGGCGAGATGATGACGCGCGCGCCGGTGGCGGCCACATCGGCAACCTCAGCCGGCGTGAGCACCGTGCCCGCGCCGATCAGCGCGCGGTCGCCGAAACGAGCCTGAAGCCTCTCAATGCTCTTGAGCGGTTCTGGCGAGTTGAGCGGCACCTCGATGATGCGCCAGCCGGCTTCGATCAGCGCCTCGCCGATCGGCTCCGCTTCCTCGGGCCGGATGCCGCGCAGGATCGCGATCAGATTGCAGGCTTCAAGCGCTTCGGTGAAATTCATCATGTTCAATCCTGTTCCGTGGAGGGCAGTTTGCCGGTGATGCGCTGGACGCCAAGCGTGGCGGCATCCTCCGGGCCGGGTTTGATCGCAAGGTCGAAAAGCGGCGCGACGCGCCCGTAGCGCTCGCTCAGCGCCGAGTTGCCGATGATGCCGATCGCTTCGCCGGGACGCAGCCAGCCGGCGGTGCGCGCCTGCCGGAATTCCGAGGCGATCAGCAGGCCCGAGACATAATCCCCGACCTCTTCGGGCTGAAGCGTGCCGGCCAGAATGCCGCTGCGGGCGCTGAAGACTGCCGAAAGCAGGGCTTCGGCGGCGGGCTCGTCGCTTGCGGCAAATTCCGCCGCGCGATCGAAGGCCGACCAGGCTGGCGCGCTGCCGGGGCCGGGCTCAGCGGCGCGGGCAATGAAGGAATGCCGGGTGAGAAGGGCATAGATTTCGCCGGTGGCATAGGTCTGGAAGGCGGCGATGCGGCCGCTTTCGATGCGCGCCCACTTGCTGTGAGTGCCGGGCAGCACCAGCGTGCGGTCCTCCTGAAGGCCGTAGCCGACGATCTGCGTTTCCTCGCCGCGCATGACGTCGGGAAACGGTTTTGCGGCCGGATCGCGCAGGCCTGGCAGGAAGGTCATGGTCGCGCCGTTTTTCAGCGTGACGCGTTTCGCGCCCGCGGCGAGTTCGGCAAGGCCCGCCGGCGCATCCACATACGGCACCTCAACCCAGCCGCTGCGGCTGGTGATCATGCCGCAGGCGGTGACCGGGAAGGGGCCGTGCTCGTCAAACCAAGCGCCAATCGCCGCCATCAGCGCCGCCTCGAAAGCGCCGCCCTCCACAAACTGAATGCCGCCATTCTTGCTTTCGCGTCTGTCCAGCACGCGGCCATCGGCCGCAACAAGGGTGGCGCGGAGCGAACTGGTGCCCCAGTCGACAATGGCGGAGACGGTTTGGGTCATGTGTCAGGTCTCGTTTCAGTAGCAGACGATTTCGTGGTTCACGGTCATATCAGCTTTCTTTTGCGCCCCGTGCTCAAGCCAAAAGTCTGGTATTTATGTATGATCTTTTGTGTGATTCTAATCGACCTGTTGGGTTTTGGTGGCGATCCGCGTTCTGCGCAGCGCGTCGGTCATCTCGCTTCTGGCGACGCCGATGAGCTGCTCCATGGCGTGGCGCGCGGCATCCGGGCGGCGCATCCTGATGGCCTCCAGTACATCCTGATGGGCGAGGATTGCCTGCTCATGCGACTGGCTGGCGCGGTTCGTCAGGCGGAAACTTGCCAGTAGAGCGGCGCGGATGGCGCTGGCGAACTGACGATAGACCCAGTTGCCGCTGGCATTGATGATCGCGGTGTGGAATTCGAGGTCGGCGCGGCTCCATTCCTCGTTGTCGCGGGAATTGGCCTCGACCATGTCCTCGAAAGCCTTCGCGATCTGGTAGAGCTGGTGCGCATTGGCGTTGGCGGCCGCCTGGGCGGCGGCGGCCGGCTCCAGCAGTTGCCGGGCGTCGATCAGCGAGGAATAAAAGGCATCGTCGGCCCCGACGGAGAGCATGATGTCGAGCACGGTGGGGTCGAGATAGTTCCAGTTTTCGCGCGGCAGCACAATGGTCCCGGCGCGGGTGCGCGAGCGCACCATGCCGAGCGCGGAGAGATATTGCATCGCCTCGCGCAGGCTGGTGCGGCTGACCCCGAATCTCTCCGTTAGTTCTGCTTCATTGGGCAGTGTAGCGCTCTCGGGAAACGTGCCGTTGACGATCAGCTCGACGAGCGAATGGAGGAGGGCTTCCCTGACGCTGCGCTTGCCGCGCTGGGCGATCGGCGCGCCATGTTCCGTCAAAATCTGAGTCATCGCGTTGCTTGTCACTTTATCCCCTTGGCGCGCATGGCGCTTTTTCGCGCCGGCGCTTCGTTGGCGGTAATATGATCGATATAGCCTCCTCATTCAAATTGAAAAATAAATCATATTTATAATTGACATTGGTCCGACGTATTATAAGTATCGTGCCGCCGGGATGGCGTGGCCCCCGGCAGGGAAAACGTCCACAGGGAGGAGCACAATGAAGCTCATCATCAAGGCGGCCTTGTTGGCCGCCGCCGCATTGTCGAGTGCGACAGCCGCATCCGCGCAGGAAGACCTCAAGGTCGGCGCGATCTACATGGACGCGCAGGGCTTTTATGCCGGCGTGCGCAAAGGCATCCAGGATGGCGCTGAAGAGGCCGGCCGCAACCTCGTCATCGTCGAAACCAACGCCCAGGGCGATGTCAGCAAGGAATCCTCCTTCATCGACTCGCTGATCTCGGCCGACGTCCAGGCGATCATCGTTTCGCCGGTGTCCGCCGACGGCTCCTACCGCGCGATCCGCCGCGCTCATGACGCCGGCATCCCGGTGGTCTGCTATAATACCTGCCTCAACGAAGAGGACATGAAGGAATACATCTCCGCCTATGCCGTCGGAGACCCCCATGATTTCGGTTACAAGCTCGGCGATGCCGCCGCCGACTACTTCATCGCGGAAGGCAATGACACGCCGAAGATCGCGGTCCTGAACTGCGAATTCGTCGAAGTCTGCATCACCCGCAGAGAGGGCTTCGAGGAAGCGCTGATGGCCAAGGTGCCGAACGCCGAGATCGTCGCCAATCAGGAAGGCGCGATCCTCGACAAGGCCGTTTCGGTTGCCAGCACCATGCTGACCTCCAACCCTGAAATCGACGCCTTCTTCGGCGAAGCCGGCGGTGCGACGCTGGGTGCCGCTCGCGCCGTGCGTTCGCAGGGCAGGGAAGGCGAGGTTGTCGTCTTCGGCGGCGACATGACCACCGAAATCGCCCAGGAGCTTGCGGACTTCACGGTCATCAAGGGCGTCGTCGATATCTCCGGCCAGGGCCTCGGCAAGCTGGCGCTGGCGCAGGCGATCAAGTCGATCGACGGCACGCCGCCGGAAGGCATCGAAGTCCCCTATGAAATCGATCTCTACAAGTCGTCGGAAGATGGCAAGGGATGGCTCGAGGCTCACGCCGACGGTATTCCGTGATCGGCGGCCGGCGCTGCCGCGCTGCTGAGGCAGCGCGCTGAAGGCAAACATCGATGCCGCCGCAACCCGGCGGCATCGCTATCAACGGGAAGAGCAATGACGTCTGCATCTCAGATCAAAAGGCCGGAAGCACCAGCGCTCGTCTCCATGACGGGGTGCACCCGGCGTTACCCCGGCGTGCTGGCGCTCGACAATGCCGATTTCGAGGTCGCTCCAGGCGAAGTGCGTGCGCTTCTCGGCAAGAACGGCGCCGGTAAGTCAACCCTTATCCGCATGCTGACCGGCGCTGAAGTGCCCGATAGCGGAACCGTCTTCATCGATGGCGATGAACTGACGCATACGGGTTCCGCCCGCGCCCAGCAGGCGTTTTCACACGGTGTGCGGGTGGTCTATCAGGAGCTCAGCCTGGTCCCGGGCATGTCGCTTGCCGAGAACCTGTTTCTCGGGCGCTGGCCGCGGCAGGGCGGCGTCATCCGCCATCGCGCCATGATCGCCGAAGCCAAAGAGGCGATGCAGCGTCTCGGGCTCGATCTTTCGCCCGATACGCTCGTCTCAACGCTCAGCCCCGCCGAACGCCAGCTTCTGGAGATCGCACGGGCGCTGCTCGGCAATCCCAAGCTGGTGATCCTCGACGAGCCGACAAGCTCGCTGGCGGCAGCCGAAGCCGAAAAGGTGATGGCGGCGGTGACGCGCGTCGCAGCTGAAGGCATCGCGGTCATCTATGTCAGCCATCGCATGAACGAAATCCGCCAGATCGCCCATTCGGCGACGATCATGCGCGATGGGAGGATCATCGACACCGTCGATGTGCAGAATGCCGACACGCGCGAGATCGTCCGCCTGATGCTGGGTTCGGAAGGCGCTGAAGCCGCCGTGCTGGAAGATGCCAGCCAGGCCGAGACCGTGCTGGAGGTCAAGGGCCTGGCGGTGGCGCCCAAGCTCTCCTCCGTATCGTTTTCGTTGAAGAAGGGCGAGGTTCTGGGAATTGCCGGCCTGCTCGGCTCCGGCCGCACGGAACTGCTGCAAGCGATCATGGGCGTGCGTCGCGGCGAGGCGGGCGAGATTTACGCAAACGGCAAGCCGGTGACATCGCTCGGCTACAAACAGATGATCAAGCTCGGCTTCGGCTATACGCCGGAGAGCCGCAAGGAAGAGGGCATCGTTCCGCTGCTTGGCGTCGATGAGAATACGCTTTCGACGCGGTTTGAGGGCGTGACCGTCAATGGCGTGCTTTCGGCCCGGCGGATGGCCGAGGCGACGCGCCGGATCATCGACCGGCTGCACATCAAGACCGCGCGCACCGACACGCCGATCGGCACGCTTTCGGGCGGCAACCAGCAGAAGGTCGTGATCGGCCGCTGGGTCTATGCCGGCAGTCGCATCCTTCTGCTCGACGAGCCCACGCGCGGCGTCGATATCGAGGCCAAGGCCCAGATCTATTCAATCATTCGCGAACTCGCTGCCGAAGGCCGCAGCATCGTTTTCGTTTCCAGCGAGATCGAGGAACTGCCGCTGGTGTGCGACCGGGTGCTCGTCCTCAGGGACGGCGCGCTCCGGGAAGAGTTCAAATCACCCAACATCGATCAGGACACCTTGATGGCGGCCTGCATTTCAGGACACTGACGGAGACGATGATGTCGCATAATAACGCTGCCGATACGGCCGCCCCGAAGAAGAAAAGCGGTTTCGGCGTTTCGAAGCATATCAACGAGCTCAGCCTGTTCCTGGCGATTGCGTTGCTCTACGTGATCTTCGGCACCACCGCCTACGGTTTTCTGTCGTTCAACAATCAGGTGAATATCCTGCGGGATGCGGCGACGATCGGTATCGCGGCCTGGGCGATGACGTTCATCATCATCTCCGGCGAAATCGATGTCAGCGTCGGCCCGATGGTCGCGTTCATTTCCGTGGCGCTCGCCTATCTCCTGCAATGGGGCTTCCCCACGCCGATCGCCTTCTTGCTGGCGGTGGCGCTCGGCGCCGGGCTCGGCGGCATTTCCGGCGTCTTGCGCGCCTATTTCGACGTGCCGTCCTTCGTGGCGACCCTCGGCATGTGGAGCGCCTTGCGCGGGCTGGCGCTGTTCTTCACCGATGCGCTGCCGGTTTCGATCGGCCGCAATGACGTGCTGGACGCGCTCGACCGTTCGGTGCTCGGCATCCCGCCGGCGGCGATCATCATGCTCGTGCTGTTCGCCGTGTTCGCCTTCGTCAGCCGCAAGACGGCGTTCGGTCGGTCGGTGTTTGCGATCGGCGGCAATGCCCATGCGGCCTATCTCAGCGGCATCAACGTGGCGCGCATCCGGGTCGCGATCTTCGCGATTGGCGGCGCGATGGCGGCGATCTCGGGCATCCTTCTGGTCTCGCGTCTCGGCTCGGGCAATGCGACGGCGGCAAGCGGGCTGGAATTTGACGTGATCGCGGCCGTGGTCGTCGGCGGCACGGCGCTTTCCGGTGGTCGCGGCTCCATGCTGGGCACGCTTCTTGGGGTGCTGGTGATCACGCTTATCGGCAACGGTCTGGTGCTGCTGGGCATCAATCCATTCTTCCAGCAGGTTGTGCGGGGTCTCATCATCGTCATCGCCGTGCTCGCCAACATGCAGGCGATCAAGCGCAGCCTGGCCCGCAACAAGGGGTGAGGGGCATGGCGGTCGTTAAAATCAGGTCCGGCGACCTTTCGCTTCGAGCATCAACCGCTGGCGGGTTGATCCTCGGCTTCTGGCGGGATGGTGCGAATGGACCCCTGCCGCTCCTGCGCGAAGCGCCGAATGGGGCGGACGCGCTGTCATCCTCCTGCTATCCGCTGGTGCCCTTCGGCAACCGGGTGCGGGATAACCGCTTCACATTCAATGGCCGGCACTACGCCCTGACTGCGAATACCGACTGGGACCCGCACTACCTGCATGGCGAGGGCTGGCTTTCGCCATGGTCGCTGGAAGAACACGAAGCCGACCGGTTGGTGATGCGGTTCAGCCATGCAGGCGGCGGCACGCCCTATGTCTACGAGGCCTGGCAGAGTTTTTCGCTCGACGATGGCGAATTGCAGATGACGATGAGCGTCGAGAACCAGGGAGACGAAGCGTTGCCGTTCGGCCTCGGATGGCATCCCTATTTTCCGATGACGCTGGAAACCACGCTCGAAGCGCCCGCCCGGAAGTTCTGGACCGAGGTTGAGGGCTGGCTACCCGGCGAGGCCAGGGATATTCCCGCCGACCTTGATTTCAGCAAACCGTCGCCCCTGCCGCACCGCTGGGTCAATAACGGCTTCGAGGACTGGTCCGGCGAAACAGTGATAACCTGGCCGGAGCGCGCGACGAAGCTATCCCTGAAAGCGGAACCGCTGTTCCGGCACGCTTTCCTCTTTGTCTCGGATACCGTCTTCGATCCGGATTTCGAGCGGGACTATTTCTGTTTCGAGCCGATGTCTCATCTGGCGGACGGTCACAACATGCCCGATCTTGGCGGGCTTCGCATTCTTCAGCCCGGCGAGAAACTCTCGGGCAGCATCTGGCTGGGAGCGCAGGACCTATGAGCAAGACGAGCGAAGGACGGTACGACTATATCCTCGTCGGCGGCGGCAGTTCGGCCTGCGTGGTCGCCGCCGGTCTGGTGAAGTGCGGCGCGAGCGTGCTTGTTCTGGAGCGTGGCCCGGCCAAGGCCAATCCGATCATGCATTTCCCCGCCGGCTATATGAAGTTTCTGGCGAAGGATACCTATCTTGCGATGCACCGCACCGCCCCGCAGCCCCAGCTTGACGGGCGCGGGCCGATCGTCCCGCAGGGCAGGGTGCTTGGTGGCGGCAGCACGGTCAATGCCATGGTTTACATGCGCGGCCAGGCGGCCGATTTCGACCACTGGAACGAACTGGTGGCCGACGGCCAAGGCGATGATGCCTGGAGCTACCGCGATCTTCTGCCCTATTTCAAGGCACAGGAGGACAACGACCATCTCGCCGGTGAATTTCACGGCGTCGGCGGTCCGCTGAAGGTCTCCCATCTCGGCCACACCAGCCCGATGACCCGCACCTATGTCAAAACCCTGCAAGGCATGGGCATCCCCTATACCCCGGATTTCAACGGCGAAAGCCAGTTCGGCGTCGGCTTCATGCAGCACACCATCGATTGGCGGACGCGCCGGCGTTGCAGCGCCGTGGACGCGTTTCTGGCCCCCGTCATGGACGACCCGCTGCTGACGATCGTCACCGGGGCAACCGTCACCGCGATCTGCATGGAAGGCGACCGGGCGGTCGGCGTCGATTACGTGCAGGGCGGCGACCGGAAATCCGTTTTCGCGGACACCGAAGTGATCCTTGCGGCTGGCGCGTATCAGACCCCAAAACTGCTGATGCTGTCCGGGATCGGGCCGGAGGAGGAACTCGGCCGTCACGGCATCGCGGTCAAGCTCGCGCTTCCCGGCGTCGGGCGCAATCTTCAGGATCATTATGAGTGTCCGGTGGTCGCCACCACCAAGGGATCGTTCGGCTATTACGGACAGGATCGCGGCTGGCCGATGATCAAGGCAGGCCTGCAATATCTGTTGTTCAAGACCGGCCCGGCCTCCACCACGGGGGTCGAAACCTGCGCCTTTCACGACCCGGAGGGCAATAACGAGCGGCCGACGATCCAGATGTTCTGCGTGCCGACCGTCTATCTCGACCGCGACGTCATGGGTACGGATCCGGGCGATGGCGTGACCATCAATTCGCTGCTTCTCAGACCGAAATCGCGCGGCTCGGTGACGCTGTCCTCCAGCGACCCGTTCGCCGATCCGGTGGTCGACACGCAGATATTCAGCCATCCGGATGACCTGAGGGTCACGATGGCCGGTTTCCGCTACGCCCGCACCGTGCTCGCCGCCTCGCCGATGCGCGAACTGATCGACAGGGAAATCTTCCCCGGCGCCGAAGTGACCAGCGACGAGGCGATCGCGGCGCACTGCAAGCGCACAGTCAAGACCGGCTATCACCCGGTCGGCACCTGCAGGATGGGGCATGACGGCGATCCGGAAGCCGTGCTCGATAGCCGCCTCAAGGTCCGGGGCACAAGGGGCCTCAGGGTCATCGACGCCTCGCTGATGCCGACCATCGTCAGCGGCAATACCAATGCCGCCGTTCTTGCCGCCGCCGCCAAGGCGACCGACCTCATACTTCCCTGATCGGAACCAGTCATGAAGATCACCAAGCTCACCACCTATCTGGCCCCGCCGCGCTGGCTGTTCCTGAAGATCGAGACCGATGAGGGCATTGTCGGCTGGGGCGAGCCGGTTGTGGAAGGGCGCGCGCTCACCGTTCAGGCGGCCGTCAATGAGATGGCCGACTATCTCGTCGGCAAGGACCCCTTCCTGATCGAGGATCACTGGACCGTGCTTTATCGCGGCGGTTTCTACCGCGGCGGCGCGATCCACATGTCGGCGCTGGCCGGCATCGACCAGGCGCTGTGGGATATCAAGGGAAAGGCGCTCGGTCAGCCGGTCCATGCGCTCCTCGGCGGCCAGTTGAGGGACCGCATCAAGGTCTATTCCTGGATCGGCGGCGACCGTCCGTCCGACGTTGCGGCCAACGCAAAAGAAATGGTCGCCCGCGGCTTCAAGGCGATCAAGCTCAATGGCTGCGAGGAAATGCAGATCGTCGATAGCCATGAGAAGGTGGAAAAGGCGGTCGAGACGATCGCGATCATCCGCGAGGCCGTCGGACCGCATATCGGCATTGGCGTCGATTTCCACGGCCGGGTGCACAAACCTATGGCCAAGGTTCTGGCAAAGGAACTCGAGCCCTACAAGCTGATGTTCATCGAGGAACCGGTGCTTTCGGAAAACGCGGAAGCCCTGAAGGAGATCGCGAACCATTCCTCCACGCCGATCGCGCTGGGCGAACGGCTTTTTTCGCGCTGGGACTACAAGCCGATTTTCCAGGGCGGTTACGTCGATATCATCCAGCCGGATCTGTCCCATGCCGGCGGCATTACCGAATGCCGCAAGATCGCGGCCATGGCGGAGGCCTATGATGTGGCGCTTGCGCCGCATTGTCCGCTCGGGCCGATCGCGCTTGCCGCCTGCCTTCAGGTGGATGCGGTCTCCTACAACGCCTTCATCCAGGAGCAGAGCCTGGGCATCCACTACAACGAAACCAACGATATTCTCGACTATATTTCGAACAAGGACGTGTTCGAATATGCTGACGGCTTCGTCGGCATACCGCAGGGGCCGGGGCTGGGCATCGAAATCGACGAGGCCTATGTGATCGAACGCGCCAGGGAAGGCCACAACTGGCGCAACCCGATCTGGCGTCATCCGGACGGCAGTTTCGCCGAGTGGTGAGGAGATCAAGATGACGGGACGGCTTTCGGGCAAACGCATATTCGTCACCGGCGCGGCCCAGGGCATCGGCCTTGCGATCGCCAGGGCCTTCGTGAAGGAAGACGCATCGCTGTTCATGGTTGATCGCGACGGCGCGCTTCTGGAGCGCGAGGCGAGGGCGCTTCACGGGTCTGATGCGACCATTGGCTGGGCCGCAGCCGATATAACGGATGCCGGGGCGATCGCCGCCGCCATGCGTCAGGCGGCGGATGAAATCGGGCCGGTTAACGCGCTCGTCAACAATGCCGGCGTCAATGTGTTTTCTGCCCCGCTCGAGACCAGTGACGAGGACTGGAACCGGTGTTTCGACATCAATCTCAAGGGGGCATGGAACTGCTGCAAGGCGGCGCTGCCGGGCATGATCGAGGCCGGCGGCGGCGTGATTCTCAATATCGCCTCGACCCACGCCTTCACCATCATCCCGCATACTTTCCCCTATCCGCTGGCAAAGCACGCACTGCTCGGAATGACCAAGTCGCTTGGTCTTGAATATGCGGCGAACAACGTCCGCGTGAACGCACTCGCGCCGGGTTATGTAGCGACGCAGAAGGTGATCGACTACTGGAACAGCTTCCCCGATCCCGAGGCCGCGAAAGCCGAGACGCTTCGGCTCCACCCCGGCGGACGGATCGCCACGCCCGAAGAGATTGCGATGGCGGCCGTGTTCATGATCTCCGACGAATGCCCGTTCATGAACGCAACCTGCCTGACCGTCGATGGCGGCCTCAGCGTCCAGCAGCATCCCGCCTGACGTACCGCGTCTGCGTCTTTTTTTAATCAGACGGGCTGCGGGCTCAGGGCCGTGGGCAGCGTTATCATGAGACGCGCCATGTCTTTTGAACGGGTGAAGGCAATCTCGCCGCCAAAGCTCTTTGCGCGCGCGGCCATGTTGGCGAGGCCATGGCCCTTGCCGCGGATATCGTTGCCGGTAAAATCGTTCTCCACAGTGATGACCGCGTCCCCATTCTCATTGGCGGACGCGGAAATCGCGATGTGCGTTGCTGGTCCATGTTTGACCGCATTGGTGACGGCCTCCTGCAATATTCTTAAAAGGGCGAGGGCGGTTGAAGGCGTAACGCCGGTGACGTCCGGCATGTTCTTGGTCTGCCAGTCGAGCTGAATGCCCATGCGGTGCAGGTAAGGGCCGGTTCGCTCGCGAAAGCCGGCCAGCGCGACCCGCAGATCCGTGTCGCTCAGGTCAAGCGACTGGATCACCAGCCGGAGATCGCCGAGCGCGTCACGGGCGGTGGTGCGGATCGCCTCCGGGGTGAGCGGTTCTCTCTCGGTCTGGGCCATGATCGCGACGAGGTGGCCGCTCAGACCGTCATGCAAGTCGCGCATCAGGCGATCGCGCTCCCGTTCGAGGGCCATACGGGTCAAATTTTTGCGTTCTTTTTCATGAAGCAGGTTCAACTCCTGCTGTTGCTCATCAAGTCGCCGTTTCAGGTGGATGTTGGCGCTGTCAAGCTGGTTCAGACTTTGGATCAACCTGATCGTGATGATAAGAATGGCGGCCAGGAGGGTCGCCATTTCGAGATAGGGCGTCAGCATGTGGGCGCCGTTCGTGAGGCCGAACAACAGGCCGACGTCATGAAGCCCGAACAGCATGCAGAGTGCGAGCGGCGCGGCGATGATGGCCGCAACCGGATCCCGCGATCTCTGGTAATGCGCGATGGCAATCCACAGTGCCGCCATCATGGCGGCAATGCTCAAGACATTGCCGAGAGCTGCAACCTGCGATCTCGAACCTAGCCCGGACCAATACGCTGTGAGCAGAGTAAGCGGGAGGCCAAGAGCCAGATAGAGTGATTTCCGGACGAATTTCCGGCCTGCCATTTCGAGCGTAAGCGCAACCGCAAGCAAAAGCGTGCCCAGTTGCAGCGTTGCGTAATAAAGTCGCGGCACGCCTGCGCCGGCGAGCGTGAAGCCGTATTGCGTAGCCGTCAGGGTGAGGCTGAAGACCATGATCAGGCTGAACCATCGAAAAAAGCCGTCAGCCGGCCGCAATAGAGCTACCATTACGACGCTGATGGTGATGATCGCCTTGAGCAGGAGCGAGGTGAAGCGCCACTGTTCGAAGACGAAATCATAGAGTTGCCGGTAAGGCGCGAATACGGATTGCGACGTCAGGTAAGCGGGCGAGAGATAGCTCGAGATCCAGCCATCCAGACGGCTATGGCGGATTTGAAGCTCGTTGACGCCCTTGTGAAGCGCCACGGGCACGACATCAAATGCATAATAGTCGCCCAGGCGCGGCGAGGTGAGGAGTGAGATTTCCCGGCGAACAAGGGGGATGTTATTCAGACGTACGTCTATGGACTGGCGTACGGCCGGAAAGAAGAGAACCGGATGATCGGCAGGCACCGCCTCCAGGGGAAAACGAATCTTGTAGAGCGCTTCGGTGCGTGACGATTCCCAGATGTTCGTTCGTGTATAGGGAAGGGTTATCTCCCGCGCCGGGGAAGCGCCTTCCTTAAGTATTGCCGAATGCAGAACGAGCGCATTGCGCGGCGTTGGCAGGGACAGTACGAACGGCATCGCACAGCAGATGGCGATGAGAACGACAAAAAGCAGCTTCAGCAAGAAAGATGGCAGTTTCTGGTGGCCTGCCCAGGCCTGAAGTTTTTTTGCCGCCAAGGCCATGGAATTCGCCGTCAGAATTGCATCAGTCCCTGGCGGGTTGCCTCGAAAACGGCCTCCGACCGGTTCTTCACCTGAAGTTTGCGATAGATATTACGGATATGAACCGGAACGGTCTGTCTCGAAATATGCAATTGCTGTGCGATTTCCGCATAGGTGAACCCCTTCGAGATGCCCCATAATATATCCATCTCCCGCGAGGTCATGTTCACGGCCGGGGCCGGCTCTGGAGAACGGGTATCGGGCGTCTGTTCAGAGAGTTGCCTCACAAGAACGCGGGCGATCCGGGAGGATATCGGCGAATGACCCGCCATCAGGCTCTCGACCGCCTCGATAAGATCCAGGCTGTCAGCATCCTTCAGCAGGTAACCTGTTGCCCCGGCGCTGATCGCTTCGAGCACGGACCTATCATCGGCAAGAACGGAGATGACCATTGCTTCGGCCCTCGGATGCGTCTTGCGCAAAGCGCGGATCGCCTCGAGGCCGCTGCCATCCGGCAAATTCAGATCCGCGATCAGAAGGTCGATCTCCGACCTCGCAAAGGCCGCGCGCGTCTCTGCAACAGTTGCGCAAGCGGCGACCAGGTTGCCGCCATCCCATCCATTGATCAGGCTAGCCAGCCGTTGGCGCACGACATCGTCGTCCTCGCACAAGACAATTCGAAAGGGTGCCAAAGAAGTATGTCCCCATCCCTACCCGAAGCGCTTCGGAACCACCGAGACCGCGTCGCGCAGCCAATCCCATCTTGTTTCTTGAACCGCGGGCGTCGGCAATACCACGAATATGGTATTTTGTAAGTTTTCTCGAACGTATATCATTTTCACATTGCTTTGGGAGGGGTTCTAAAACCTCGAGCATTCGAGAGGGCTGAAATGCATTTTGTGGCTGAAAGACAACGGACGGAGCCGGAGCGGAGGCGGAAATCGCCAAAGCGCTTTTTTACCTGTCACTGTGGTCATCGTTTGCGTTTTGGCTCCTCGACATGCGGAAAGTGCTATCGTATTACACCTTTTTACAATCGTCGCTGGCCATACCTTATACTCATAGTATCTTTCGGGATTTTTTGGGTACTTGTGATGACTTTCAGCGCTCTTTATCTCCTCGTGAAAGCTTTGAATATTGGCGCAGGTGCGTAATTTATTTTATTTTTTTCCAGAACGTAAAAATTTAAGCTGTGCCCCATCGCCGATCATGCCACCATGATCCGTGATGGGGCCTGGCCTGTTTGTGTGCTTCGCTGGCTGGCGGCGCGGCAAGCACGGTCGCCCCTTCAGCAAAGCTGGCATTCGGGACATCGTTTCGAACGAAAGCGGTTCTCTTCCTCTACCCGTGCCAGAAACGCTCATATAAGTAAGTTAGTTCTTATTTTCTTCGGTTGTGGGCTTGTGCGTCCGCGGGTTCAGCAGGGGATGCTGATCACGGCGCGCAGGCCGCCGAGCGGGCTGTCGCCGAGGGTGACATTGCCGCCGTGGGAGCGGGCGATGTCGCGGGCGATCGCGAGGCCGAGGCCGGTGCCGGAGGAATCGAGGTTGCGGGCGTTGTCGAGCCTCAGGAACGGCTTGAACACTTCCTCGCGCATCTCCGGGGAAATGCCCGGCCCGTCGTCATCAAAGGTCACTGTCAGCCATTTTTCGCCGTGCTCGGCGGTGATTTCCAGGCTCTCTGCATGGCGTTTGGCGTTGGAGGCGAGGTTGGCGATCAGGCGGGCGAAGGCGTTGGGCCTGACCGTCACATCGTCCGGCCCGATCACCACGTAGTGCAGCGATTTTCCGGAAAGCTCGAAATCCTCCTGCTGGCGGCGGAATAGCGCCGAGAGGCTGGCCGTGCCGGTGGTTTCCTCGGCATCGCCGCGGGCGAAGTCGATATAGCCCTGCAGCATCTTCTGCATTTCCTCGATATCCTCGTTGAGGGCCTCCACCTCCGGGCTCTCGCCGATGAGGGCAAGCTGCAGCTTGAAGCGGGTGAGGATGGTGCGCAGATCATGGCTGACGCCGTTCAGCATCGTGGTGCGCTGTTCGATCTGGCGCTCGATGCGCTCGCGCATCAGGATGAAGGCAAGGCCCGCGCGCCGGATTTCGATCGCCCCGCGCGGCGTGTAGGGCACCTCGGAGCGATGGCCCTTGCCGAAATCCTCCGCGGCCTGGGTCAGCTTCAGGATCGGCCGGATCTGGCCCCGCAGGAACAGCGTTGCGATCCCGATCAGCACCAGCGAGGTGCCGACCATCCACAGAATGAAGATATGGGTGTTCGAGGCATAGGTCATCGAACGGCGCGCGAAGATGCGCAATATGCCGTCATCGAGCTTGATGCGGATTTCGACGAAACGGGAATCGCCGAGCGTGTCGATCCAGAACGGACGGCCGATCTTGGCCGAGATCAGCTCCGCCAGCACCTGGTCGAGCAGGCCGAAAAACGGCTTCGGCAGCGGCGGCGGAAGCTTCGCGCCGGGCTCGAAGGCGACCCTCAGCCCCATGTCGCGCGCGGCAATCGAGATGATCTCGCTTTCATATTCGTCGCCGGTTGCATCGATGAGATCGATGATCGCCGCGATATCGCCGGTGACGGCATCGGCAAGACGGCGGGTCACCATCTGCCAGTGGCGCTCCATGAACACGGTGGCGACAACCGCCTGCAGCAGCAGCATGGGTATGATGATGATCAGCAGCGAGCGGGCGAACAGGCCGCGCGGAAGCCGGTGATGGGTCCAGCGGGCGATAACCTTGTAGGCGCCGGCGATATGGCGCAGCCCCGGCAGCCGCTCGAGTTCGCGCGTGCGCCGCCTGAGGGTGTGCGCCGCTCTTTCACAGGCCGTTTGAACGCTTGCGGGCCAGAGTTTCAATGTCGGGTCCTAATCCCGGCTCAGGCGGTATCCGATACCGCGCACGGTCTGAAGATAAACCGGGTTCGCCGGATCGTTTTCGATCTTGCGGCGCAGCCGGTTGATCTGGACGTCGATCGTGCGCTCGTTGATCTCGCTGGCGCTGCTGACGAGATCGTAGCGCGCGACCGTCTCGCCGGCCTTTTCGGCGAGCATCGTCATGATGTCCTGCTCGCGGTCGGTGAGCCGGATTGGCGTTGTCCCCTTCTTCAGCTCGCGCCGCGCAAGCGAGAAGGAATAGGGCCCGAACACAACCTGTTCGATCGCCGGCGTCTTCGGTGCGTCGGCCCGGCGCAGGATATTGCTGATCCTGAGAAGCAGTTCGCGCGGCTCGAACGGCTTGACTAGATAATCGTCGGCACCGGCTTCCAGGCCGGCAATACGGGCATCCGCCTCCGCCTTCGCCGTCAGAAGCAGCACCGGAACCGGGCGAATTTCCCTTAGGTGCCGGGTCAGTGAGACGCCATCCTCGCCCGGCATCATCACGTCGAGCACGAGAAGATCGAAGTCGAGCCCTTCCAGCTTGCGCCGCGCCTCAGCGGCATCTGCGGCCGTGGAAACCCGATAGCCGTTCTCGCCCAGATAGCGCTTGAGCAGCGTGCGTATGCGGGTGTCGTCGTCGACAATCAGAAGGTGGGCCGCATCATCGTCGACCGCTCTGGCTTCGCTCATAATTCCTCCCCTTTCCGCAGCAGGGCTTCTGCGCCGGCATGGGGATCATGATCGCACATGCGTGTCAGAAATTCGCCGACCGCGCGGCGCTCGTCCTCGTCCATTGCCGCGAAGGCCCTGTCGATGCGCCGCAATTGCGGCGAAAGCAGTTCCGCGCGCAGCCGCTCGCCTTCCGCTGTCAGAAACAGCCGGCGCTGACGCCGGTCCTCCGGTCCCGCCGTCTGGCGGATATAGCCGCTGTCGATCAGTTGTTTCAGGACGCGTGCAAGGCTCTGCTTGGTGATCCGCAGGATATCGAGCAGGTCGGCAACGCTCATCCCCGGCCGGCTGCCGACGAAATGGATGACCCTATGATGGGCGCGGCCGAAGCCGATCTCGCCGAGGATCGCGTCCGGATCGGCGGTGAAATCGCGATAGGCGAAAAACAGAAGCTCGACCACCGCCAGGTTCGAAACCTCGCTCTCGGGCGCCTGTTCGGGCATGATCGCCTGATGTTTCACTCCCAAAGCCTGTTTCCTTTCGCCCACCGGGCTTTTGTAATCAAATCCAGTCTGACATAGATATCGTATCAGGTTTAAAACGGACGCGGGCGAAATGGAAGCCGTTGGCGGCGACCGTCCGCAAGGGAGATATCAGTTTCATGGCGCAGCTCCAGGCCGGGATCATACCCGTCACCCCTCTTCAGCAGAACTGCACCGTGCTGTTCGATCCCGCGTTGGGCGAGGGCGTCGTGGTCGATCCCGGCGGGGATGCCGATGTCATCATCCAGACCGTGGAGGAAAACGGCATTGCGCTGAAGGCGATCTGGCTGACCCACGGTCATCTCGACCATGCCGGCGGCGCGATGGAGCTGAAGGAACGCCTCGGACTTGAAATCATCGGTCCGCATGAGGACGACCGTTTCATTCTGGAAAACATCGAGGCAAGCGCCGAGCGCTTCGGCATGACGGGCATGGTGCGCAACTGCTTCCCCGACCGTTTCCTGAGCGAAGGCGAAACGGTTGGTTTCGGCGATCATCTGTTCGAGGTCTACCACACGCCCGGTCATGCGCCTGGCCATGTGATCTTCTTCAACCGCGCCCAGAACTTTGCCCATGTCGGCGATGTGCTGTTTCATGGCTCGGTCGGGCGCAGCGATCTGCCCGGCGGCGATCACGATACGTTGCTCGCCTCGATCCGCGACAAGCTGTTTCCGCTGGGCGACGATGTCGGTTTCATCTGCGGCCACGGCCCGGGCGGCCGCATCGGCGAAGAGCGCCGCAACAACCCATTCCTCAAGGGGCTCTGAACGGCCTCAATCCCGCGAAAATGGGATGGTCTTTTGCTCCGCGCGGCCAAGCGCCTTCAGCAGGGCGATCCTCGTCTTGCGCCTGCGGCGGTTCAGCTTGTTTGCAAGGCCGGCCAGCGCGCGCCTGACCGGGCCCTTGCCCTCATGCGTCAGCGGAGGGCTTGCATGGCGATCGTAGATCACCGAGGCGATGCCGAGCTGTTCGGTTCCGGGCCCTTCCAGATACTGATCCTGCACGCAGATGGCCGGGTCGATCTGATAGGCGCTGAGCCCGCCGAAGACCCGGTAATGCGCGCCGAAGATGACGTCGTCCACCGGCAGCGGCAGCGGATCGCTTGCTGCGCAAAGACGCTCCATCGCCCGGCGGCTGACGATATAGCCCGCCGCGCCGTAATGGCTGCTCAACAGCCTCTTCAGCCGGTGCGGTGTGTCCATCAGCGCGTCGCCCCTGCGCGAAACGTGCGTGGGCATGGCAAGCGTCTCGAGCTTGATCAGGTCCGCGCCGTCCGGCAGCCATTCGGAGGCCGCTGAAAGGAGCTTGCCCGCATCCGGGGCAAGGTGGATATCGTCCTCGAAGATCGCCGCGTATTCGAGACCGCGCGAAAGCGCCAGTTCCCAGACCTTCTTGTGGCTCAGATAGCAGGCGACTTCGCTTGGGGTCAGGTTGCGGGCATATTTGCTGACCGGCGGCACGACAATGTTTCTGACGAAATCCTCGGAGAGCGTGGCGGCGTCGACGGCATCGATCCGCTCGAAGGCAAGGCCCTGGGCGTCGAAAACCGCGCCCATGTGCGACAGTCGGTCGCGGCTTCTGGCGAGGTTGATGAGGAAGATGTCCAAGACGGTCCGAGCCTCTTTTCGGGCGGCGTTCTGCTGTTGGACGCGGGCCTATCCCGCGATCAGGATTTGCTCGGCGCCGTCAATCGCGCCATCTGCAAAAACGGCGCGGCCATTTTCCATGCGCACGCCTCCGGCGGCAAGTCGCTTGAGCGCGGCGGGATAGAGCCTGTGCTCGACGGTCAGTATCCGCTTTGCCAGCGCATCGGCATCATCGCCCGGCATCACCGGAACCACCGCCTGCCCGATGATCGGCCCCTCGTCCATCCCCTCCGTCACGAAGTGAACCGAGCAGCCGGCAACGCGCATACCGGCATCGAGCGCGCGCTGATGGGTGTCGAGACCCGGAAACAGCGGCAGCAGCGAGGGGTGGATGTTGATGATCCGGCCCTCATAGGCGCGGATGAAATCGCCCGAGAGCAGCCGCATGAAACCGGCAAGGCAGATGAAATCGGGCGCGAGGCCGGCAAGCAGGCTCAACATCGCGGCCTCGTGGGCCTGTTTGCTGTCGTAGTCCTTGCGCGGCAGAGCGTGGGTCGCGATGCCCCGTGCCTTTGCCTTTTGAAGCCCGCCGGCATCCGGCTTGTCGGAGATGACGGCGATGATTTCGGCCGGAAAATCGGGAGTGGCGCAGGCGTCCGCCAGCTTTTCCATGTTGGAGCCGCTGCCGGAGATGAAGACGACGACCCGCTTGCCTCCGCTCATAGTGCGATCACGCCCTTGTAGACCGTGCCGTCCATGCCGTCCTTGCGGGCGACGATGCGGCCGAGCCGGAAGGCGTTTTCGCCCTGTTCCGCAAGCGCTGCAAGCACGGCTTCAAGCTGATCTTCGCGGCAGACGCCGATCATGCCGACGCCGCAGTTGAAGGTGCGCATCATTTCAGCGGGGGCAACGCCGCCCGCGCGCGCGATCCACGAGAACACGGCGGGCACTGTGATGGCTTCCAGATCGATCTCGGCGGAAAGCGTTTCCGGCAGGACGCGCGGTATGTTTTCCGGAAAACCGCCGCCGGTGATGTGGGCGAGCGCTTTGATCGCGCCGGTTGCGCGGATCGCGGCCAGAAGCGGCTTCACATAGATGCGGGTCGGCTCCAGCAGCGCCTCGCCGAGGCTCTTGCCCGGCGCAAACGGCGCGGGCGCCTGCCAGCCGAGGCCGTTCATCTCCGCCACGCGGCGCACGAGAGAAAACCCGTTGGAGTGGACTCCGGAGGAGGCGAGGCCGAAGATCACGTCGCCTTCCGCGAGGCTTTCGGAAGGCAGCAGCGCGCCGCGCTCGGCCGCGCCCACCGCGAAGCCTGCGAGGTCGTAGTCGCCCTTGGCATACATGCCCGGCATTTCCGCGGTCTCGCCGCCGATCAGCGCGCAGCCCGCCTGCCGGCAGCCCTCGGCGATGCCTTCCACGATCACCGCGCCCTCATCGGGGTCGAGCGCGCCGGTGGCGAAATAATCGAGGAAGAACAGCGGCTCCGCGCCCTGAACCACGAGATCGTTGACGCACATGGCGACCAGATCGATGCCGACCGTGTCATGCTTGCCGGCCTCGATCGCGATCTTCAGCTTGGTGCCGACGCCGTCATTGGCGGCGACCAGCACGGGATCGGTAAAGCCCGCCGCCTTCAGGTCGAAAAGTCCGCCGAAACCGCCGATCTCGCCATCCGCGCCGGGTCGCCGGGTCGATTTCACCGCGGGCTTGATTTTCTGGACCAGAAGATTGCCGGCATCGATATCGACGCCTGCGTCGGAATAGGTCAGGCCGTTTCTACGCGTCTCGCTCATGGGGCGGTCCCTCATGCAATAGTCAAAGCCGGGCATTGCATGGAGTCTTGCGCGATGCAAGTCTGTAGCGGGGCCGCCGCGCCGATATCGACAACTAAGGCATGTCGCGGTGGATATCGGGGAGGGGCGCAGGGCGAGCGCCTTGTCGCTTGACGCTGGCGGCGGTTTGCTGAACAAACGCAATGGGCCTTTATCGCTTTTGCGGGCCCGGATGCCAAATCGTTTGAGCGCGAACCGGAGCGGGAGTTTTTCATGGCGGGTCGGATCAGTGCCGCGGGGCTGCGCAGGCAGGTCTATTTCTGGCTGCTGTTTGCCGCCTTTGTCGCGCTTTTTCTCTATGTTTTCCGCAGCATATTGCTGCCCTTCGTCGCCGGCATGGCGCTGGCCTATTTCCTTGACCCGATTGCCGATCGGCTGGAGAAGCTCGGTTTCAACAGGCTGTGGGCGACGACCACGATCATGCTGTTCTTCCTCGTGATCGTCATCGCCGTGCTGTTGCTGTTCATTCCGCTTCTGGTGTCGCAGGCCTATGATGTCGCCCAGCAGGTGCCGAAATACATGAACCAGCTCGAGCAGTATCTGGAGACGACAGAGTTCTCCAAACTGATCGACTGGGGCAATGACCAATTGGCATCGCTCAGCGAGAATATCGGCAAGATGCTCTCGGGCGGTGCCTCGATCGCCGGCCAGGTGTTCGGCAGCATCTGGAGCTCGTCGATGGCGGTGGTCAACCTCGTGTCCTTCTTCGTGCTGGCCCCGGTGATCGCCTTCTATCTCCTGCTCGACTGGGACCGGATGGTGCAGAAGATCGACCAGTGGGTGCCGCGCGGGCAGGTGGACGATGTCCGCTATCTCGCTCATGAGATCAACGCGGTGATCTCCGGTTTCGTGCGGGGGCAGGGGTCGCTCTGCCTCATTCTCGCGATCTACTACGCGATCACGCTCAGCCTCGCGGGGCTCAATTTCGGGGCCCTGATCGGGATTTTCGCCGGTCTCGTCAGCTTCATTCCCTATCTTGGCTCGACCTCAGGCCTGATCCTGTCCATGGGCGTGGCGCTCTTCCAGTTCTGGCCGGATTTCTGGATGATCGCGCTGATCTTCGGGATCTATCTATTCGGCCAGTTTCTGGAAGGCAATGTGCTGCAGCCCAAGCTTGTCGGCTCCAGCGTCAGGCTCCACCCGGTCTGGCTGATGTTCGCCCTGTTCGCCTTCGGCGTGCTGTTCGGCTTCGTCGGCCTGCTGGTCGCGGTGCCGGTGTCGGCGGCCGTCGGTGTGCTGGTGCGCTTTGCGATCGACCGCTATCTCACCAGCGATCTCTACTGGGACGGCATCGAGCACCATGCCGAAGAGCCTTCGCCGGTCGTTGAAGAGGGGAAGTGAGTCTGACCGTGTTGCGTGACAAAGCGATGCAGTTGCCGCTGGAGCTGGGCCACGATCCGGCCGCCGACCGCGATCACCTGTTGATCTCGCCGTCAATCATGCCGGCGATCGACCTGATCGACCGCTGGCCGCGCTGGCATACGCCGGTCACCGTGCTCGTCGGTCCGCCGGGCTCGGGCAAGACCCATCTGTCCACCATCTGGAAGGGGCTCAGCCAGGCCCGCCCGGTGACGGCGGAACTGAGGGAAGGGCGCCCGGTTGCCGCCCGCCACGGCGCCTTCCTGTTCGAGGATGCGGATCGCGAGGCCTTTGACGAGACCGGCCTGTTTCACCTGATCAACACCGTGCGCCAGCATGGCGGCAGCCTGCTGATCACCGCCCGCTCGTTGCCGCAGCTCTGGCCGATCGCGCTGCCCGATCTGAAATCCCGGCTGGCCGCCGCCACGACCGTGGAGATCGGCGCACCGGATGACGCGCTGCTGCAACAGGTGATCTTCAAACTGTTCGCCGACCGCCAGCTTGAGGTCGATGACCGTCTCGTCGCCTACATCGTCACGCGCATGGAGCGCTCGCTCGATGCCGCGAGCCAGATCGTGGATGCTATCGACAAGCTGGCGCTGTCGCGCAACCGCCGCATCACCCGGGCGCTCGCCGCCGAGGTTCTGGCCGCGCGCGAAGCGTTCTGATTTCGCTCATTCACCTTGATCGAAAAGGCGGAACTGGGTGAGGTCGGCATCCTTTGGCGGCGTGAGGCCGAGATGCTTCCAGGCTGTCGCCGTCATCACCCGCCCGCGCGGGGTGCGCTGGATAAAGCCCTGCTGGATCATGTAGGGCTCGATGATATCCTCGATCGCGTCACGCGGCTCGGAAAGCCCTGCCGCGATCGTCTCGATCCCCACAGGTCCCCCGCCGAAATGCTGGCAAATCATGTTGAGGTAGCGACGGTCGAGCTGGTCGAGGCCCATGTGGTCGACCTCCAGCCGCGTCAGCGCTTCATCGGCGATAGCGCGGCTCACCTCGTTCGCATCCGCCACCTCGGCGAAATCGCGCACCCGGCGCAGCAGCCGGCCGGCGATGCGCGGCGTGCCGCGGGCGCGACGCGCGATCTCGCGCGCGCCGTCATCGCTCATGCCGAGCCCCATCAGTCGCGCGCCGCGGCGGATGATCAGTTCCAGCTCTTCGACGGTGTAGAAATTGAGCCGGACGGGAATGCCGAACCGGTCGCGCAGCGGCGTCGTCAACAGACCGAGCCGCGTGGTGGCCGCAACGAGCGTGAATTTCGAAAGGTCGATCTTCACCGAGCGCGCCGCCGGACCCTCGCCGATGATCAGGTCGAGCTGGAAGTCTTCCATCGCCGGATAGAGGATTTCCTCGACCGCCGGGTTCAACCGGTGGATCTCGTCGATGAACAGTACGTCGCGCTCTTCGAGATTGGTCAGCAGAGCCGCCAGATCGCCGGCCTTGGCGATCACCGGTCCGGAGGTGGAGCGGAAGTTGACGCCAAGCTCCTTCGCCATGATCTGGGCAAGCGTGGTCTTGCCGAGCCCGGGCGGGCCGACGAATAGAACATGGTCGAGCGCCTCGCTGCGCCTTTTGGCGGCCTCGATGAACACCTTCAGATTGGCGCGCGCCTCCGCCTGGCCGGTGAAATCGTCCAGCGTCTGCGGCCTCAGCGCCGCATCGAGGTCTTCCCCGCGCTTGTCCGGCGAAATCAGGCGATCGGCTTCACTCATGTCAACAATTCCATTCCCGGTATGGCGGCGGCCGCGGCGCGGTCGAGCGTCAGCGTGGCATGGCAGCCGGATTTTGCGTTTCGAAGGGCGATCAGGATATCGGGAAACTCGGCAGACGTGCGGTTCATCAGATCCAGCGCCTCTTCAACCTGCCATTCATCCTCGACCTCGATATCGCGCGCCTCCAGAAGATCTGCGATCGCCGCTGCAAGTTCGGCGCGTCCCACCCGCAGCCGCTTCCGCAGGAACCAGGAAAATTCCATCAGCGTGATCGCGTTGATATAGCCCGGTCCCCGCTCCGGCAAGCTTTCAATCAGCCGGTCCACCCGCCGGCACTGCTCGGCGTCGTCCTGCAGCACCAGCCGAAGCAGAATATTGGTATCCAGCCCGATCATGATCGCTCGGCGACATGTTCGGCAACCGCCTCGCCAACGGCATCTTTCATGTCCTCCAGCGACATCGGCTCTCTTTCGGCATCGTGGAAGCGGCCCTTCAGGTCGCTCGCCTTCCTGTTCTTTGCCCGCACGATGATTTCGCCGTCACGGATAATGTAGCGTATGCGGTCGCCCGGTTTCAGATTCAACATCTGGCGCACTTCAACGGGAATCGTGGTTTGTCCTTTGGAAGTCAGGGTGCCGTAGTAGACGCTCATTTCAGATCTCCTTACTGGAAGGAATTTGTAAGGAATATGCTATCATGAAAGAATTACTGCGACAATTCCTTCAGTCCGAGCCTTATCAGCGTTGCGCTCGGGGCCTCCTCTCCAGCCTGTTTCACCGCGGCGGAGATGGCGCCGGCAGCCTGGTCGCGGGAATAGCCGAGATTGGTGAGCGCGGATATCGCATCGGAAACGGCGGCGGGCGCGGCGCCTTCGCCGACCTCCCTGCGGAAGGAAATCGCCTCGCTGTCGCCGAGAGAAAGCCCGGCCGGCACCTTGTTCTTGAGTTCGGTGACAATGCGGGTGGCGACCTTCGGCCCGACGCCCGGCGCGCGCGATACCGCGGTCTTGTCGCCGAGCGCAATCGCATTGGCGATCTCGCCTGCCGACAGCGTCGAGAGGATCGCCAGCGCCACCCGCGCGCCGACGCCCTGCACGCTCTGCAGCAGGTTGAACCAGCCGCGCTCCTCCGCGCTCATGAAGCCGTAGAGCCGCAGTTGATCCTCGCGCACAAAGGTCTCGATGAACAGCACCACCGCCTCGCCGCGCGACCCGATGCGCGACAGCGTGCGCGCCGAACAGTAGGCGACGTAGCAGACGCCGTGCACGTCAACCACGACATGATCGTCGCCGATCTCGTCGATCACGCCCTTGAGCTTGCCGATCATGCTATTTTATCCTTTCGACGCCGCACATTCTCGGCATGCATATGTTGCATCAACCATTCGCCGCCGCCATGGCCGCCTTCATCATCTTGTTGCCGCCGCGATTGTGGCTGTGGCAGATGGCGATCGCGAGCGCGTCCGCCGCGTCGCTGCCTTTGAACTGCACGCGCGGCATCAGAACCTTCAGCATCATGTGGATCTGCTGCTTGTCGCCATGGCCGACGCCGATCACCGCCTTCTTCACCGCGTTGGGCGCGTATTCGGCCACGGGAAGGCCGGCAAGCGAGGGCACCAGCAGGGCGATGCCGCGCGCCTGGCCGAGCTTCAGCGTTGCCACGGCATCCTTGTTGACGAAGGTCTGCTCCACCGCCGCCTCGTCCGGGCGAAAGCCGTGCACCACTTCCGATAACCCGTCGTGCAACTGGCGCAGGCGCGAGGGCAGATCGAGATCACCGTCAGAGGTGACCGTGCCGGAATCGATGAACTTTAGCGAATTCCCAAGCGTCTCGATAACGCCCCAGCCGGTGCGCCTCAGCCCCGGATCGATGCCTATGATGCGAATCGTCTTTTCCATGTTTTCATCCTATCGTTCTTGCCCCAAGGCTTCCAGATAAAAGTGAACAAAACAAAAACATGCGGAGCGCCGGCCGGGCGTTCCGCATGTATCGCGTCAGGACGTTGGTATGCGATCAGGCAGCGATGGCGTCGAGCCGTTTCAGATGTTCCTCGCCGAGCGTCAGTTCGGCTGCTGCGATATTGTCGCGCAGGTGACCGCGCGAGGACGTACCGGGAATAACAAGAATATTCGGGCTGCGCTGCAGCAGCCAGGCAAGCGAGACCTTCTGGATGGAGGCATCAAGTTCGCTTGCGACCTGATCCAGAATGTCGGCCTGATAGGGCAGGAAACCGCCGAGCGGGAAGTACGGCACATAGGCGATGCCCTGTTCGGCGAGGCTGTCGATCATCGCATCGTCGTCGCGGTGGATCAGATTGTAATGGTTCTGCACGCAGACGATCGGGGCGATGTCCTGGGCAATCCTGATCTGGCTTTCCGTGACGGTCGAGATGCCGATATGCTGGATAAGGCCTTCCTCCTGCATCTGTCGCATCGCCTCCATCGGCGCGGCGATTTCGCTATCCTCGCTGAAGCCGGTGGCGCTGCCCATGCGCAGGTTAACGATCGCGATCCGGTCGAGCTTCAGCCGCTCCAGATTGTCCTCGACCGATTTGCGCAGGAAATCCGGCTCGTGGTTCATGTTCCAGCCGCCGGCGTCATCGCGCCAGCCGCCGATCTTGGTGACGAGCGTGAGATCGTCGGGGTAGGGATGAAGCGTTTCGGCGATCAGCCGGTTGGTCACGTAGGGCCCGTAGAAGTCGGATGTGTCGATATGGTCGATGCCGAGCGCAAGCGCCTCGCGCAGCACCGCGCGGCATTCGTCGGGATCCTTTGGTTCACCGAAGACATGGGGACCTGCGAGCTGCATGGCGCCGAAGCCCATGCGGTTGACGGAAATATCGGTGCCTGGAAAGGTGAAGCGGCCGGCGGCCGAGGCGGTGCTGATATCCATGTTCGTCATGAGATTGATCCTTCTCTTTGGAGCGATGGCGGGGATATAGGAGGAAAGGGCCCGGTTGATAATCCGGACAATTTCGAATACTCTGATCGCCATGCCGAACAATGCTTTACTGCCGTCCTTCGATGACCTGATGACCTTCCTCGTGATCACGAGAGCGGGGGGCTTTCGGGCGGCGGCCAGAAAGCTCGGGGTTTCACCCTCCACCGTGAGCGAAACCATGTCGCGGCTCGAAGCGGAGCTCGGCGTCCCGCTTCTCATCCGCACCACGCGCAGCGTCCACCTGACCGAGGCGGGCCGCGAACTGGCTGATCGTCTGGAACCTGTGCTCGCGGAGGCCCGCTCGGCAATCGCCGATGCGACCAGCAGCGAGGGCGCGGTGCGCGGGCGGCTGAAGATCCAGGTGCCAGGCGCGGTGATGGAGGATATCCTTCCGCCGATCCTCGACGGTTTTGCGAAGGCCCATCCGGAGGTGCGGGTGGAAATCCTCGTCGATGACCGTTTCACCGACATGATCGCCACCGGCTGCGACGCCGGGATTCGCTATGGCGAGCATCTGGCGCAGGATATGATCGCGACGCCGATCGGGCCGGCGCGACAGCGCTACGCACTCGCGGCTGCACCGGAATACCTCACGCGTCGCGGCACTCCCCTCCATCCGCGCGATGTGCTGGATCATGACTGCATCCGGTTGCGGTTTGCGTCAGGCGCGCTGACGGAGTGGGAGTTCGAGAAGGATGGAGAAATCCTGCGGATCGACCCGGCGGCCCGGCTGATCATCGCCACCGCCGGCTGGCGCGCCGCCGTCAAGCTGGCGATTGCGGGCCACGGGCTAATTGGCAGCTTCCGCAACTGGCTGGAGCCGCATTTCGAAACCGGCGAACTGGTGCCCGTCCTGGAGGACTGGTGCCCTGATTTCGAAGGTCCTTTCCTCTATTATTCCAGCCGCCTGACGCCCAGACCGCTGCGCGCCTTCATTGATTTCGCGGCGGCGCATAGGCGAATGGCCGGTGAGACAGGGTAGCGAGCGGTTTCTTCGGCGATTGCGACAGGCGGGCTTTGCAAATCAGCTGGCCAGTCCCTAATTATGTGTCAAAGACACACATTCCGGGACAGGATTTCCATGACCAAATTCTCCATTCTCGACCTTTGTCCGGTTGTCGAAGGCGGCACCATTTCCGAGGCGCTAGATGCCACGCGGCAGATGGCGAAGAAGGCCGAAGAGGCGGGCTATACCCGCTTCTGGCTGGCCGAGCACCACGGCATGGCCGGCATTGCCAGTGCCGCGACCTCGCTGGTGATCTCGGAGGCCGCGCGGGCGACCAGCACCATCCGGGTCGGCTCCGGCGGCATCATGCTGCCCAATCATTCGCCGCTGGTGATCGCCGAACAGTTCGGCACGCTGGAGGCGCTCTATCCGGGTCGCATCGATCTCGGTCTTGGCCGGGCGCCGGGAACGGACATGAACACGGCGCGGGCGCTGCGCCGCAATCTCGATGCAGGCGCCCAGACCTTCCCGAATGATATTGTCGAACTGCAGCAGCTGATGGATGATCCGGTCGAAGGGCAGCGGCTGCTCGCCAATCCGGGGGCAGGGGCCAAGGTACCGCTCTATATTCTCGGCTCCTCCACCTACAGCGCGCACCTTGCCGCCATGCTCGGCCTGCCCTACGCCTTCGCCTCCCATTTCGCGCCCGACATGCTGTTCGAGGCTCTTCATATCTACCGCACCAATTTCAAACCTTCGGCCCAGTTGGACAAGCCCTATGTGATTGTCGGCGTGATGGGCGCGATGGCGGATACGGATCAAGAGGCGGACTATCTGTTCACCTCGGCGCTGCAAAGCTTCGTGGCGCTGCGCCGCAATGCCCGCGGCAAGACGCCCCGTCCTGTCGACAGCATGGACGGCCTCTGGACCGAGGGGGAGAAAATGTCGATCGAGCACACCTTCCAGTTCGCCGTCGTCGGCGGTCCGGAGAAGGCGAGGGCCAAGATGGCTGGCTTCGTCGCCGATACCAAGGCCGACGAGGTGATCATCTCCGTGCCCGTCCATTCGGTCGAGGCGCGGCTGAAGGCCGTCGGCATGTTCGGCGCGCTGCGCAATGAGCTGAAAGAGGCGGCGTAATTCCGCCTATTTCGGGAAAACGAAGCTCACCACGGCCCGGAGCCCCCAGCCTTCCGGGCCGTTCTCCGGCGCGGTCGCCCAGTAGCGCGCGCCAAGCGTCAGGCTGATCGGCTGTTCGCCGGCCATCACCAGTTTGCCGACCGTGAAGTCGATCGGCACGATCCACTCCTCGCCCACCCAGTCATACTGAGCCTCGCTGGTAAGCGAGAAGGTCCAGGCCGATTTCGTATTGTAGGAGATGAAGGGCTGGGTCATCGTCGTGGAAATGCGGCTCCTGTCATCGGCGCCGGCAAAGGACCAGACGTGGTTGGCGAGAAGCCCGGTCGTCCACGGCCCGTGCTCGAAGGCGATGACGCCGGTCGGGCCCGCGCCCCATTTTTCGGTTCCGAGCAAATCATCGGTCGCCGTGGGCAGAAGGAAAACCGGCCCCGCGCCCCAGATCAGCCCGTCCACGCCGCTGTCGACCGGCGAGACGAACAGCGACAGCAGCGTATCGCCCAGGCCGAACTGGTCGCCGGAAGGGCCGGCGATATCGCTCTGCTGCTCGATCGGGACGATGGTGCGGGTGATCAGATTCCAGTCCGCGTTCAGGCTGAAGGGGATGATCGGCTGAACATTGAGCTGCAACTGGTCGCCCTTTTCGGGGCCATAGCCGCGGTCATAATTGAACTGGAACGGCAGCACCGTCAGCGGCGCGACCGGATTGGAAAGCTGCTTGGCCAGATCGGCCTTTGTGTCGTCGGCCGCCGCACTGCCGGTCGCCGCCAAAGCCAGAACCAATCCGCATGTTGTGATACGCATCCATCCCTCCGCCGCAACTTTAAAGAAATGTGATTCACACGCAATCTCTTAAGGTTGCAAGTCGATTCCGGGTGTATGGGGCGCGGGACTTCTACTTTTTCGTGTCATTGTGCAGAACTGCAACGGTCAGTTTGCCGCGCTGTTTGAGCGCCAAGCACGCGAGAGCGACCCCTGCGGCCTTTGTTTTACGGCTTCATTACACTTGCATAGATTGTTATATATTACTGAAATTTATTTCGAAGATTATTTACAAGTTATGTATATTAATTGATTTAATTATTATTATTGGAGGTGTTCCTTTATATTTTCTCGTTATATTTGTGTATATCGGGAGGAAAGCATATGCGTAAAGCAAACTTCGTGCCGGTCGTGGTGATGGGCATGTTTTTCGCGGGTACCGCCGCAAGCCAGAGCGTGGCGGGAACGGATGCCGACATTCCGGAGAAGCTGGCGAACCCGCTCGCTTCGATGGTCGTCGTGCCGGTGGAAATGAACTATGACACGGGCTACGGGCCGGCAGGCGGCGATCGCTCTGACGTCAAGTTCAAGCCGATCATACCGTTCGAGCTGAACGCGGACTGGAACCTCATCACCCGAACGATCATCCCGGTCGTTTATCAGAATGATGTCTTCGGGCCATCCGGAGAGCAGTTCGGACTTGGAGACACCACGACCAGCCTGTTTCTGTCGCCGACGAATAGCGGCATTCCCGGCCTGATCTGGGGCGCAGGCCCGATCTTTCTGTTGCCCACAGCAACGGATGATTACCTCGGGGGAGAGAAATGGGGCGCCGGGCCGACTGCGATAATCGCCAGTCAGACGGGGCCGACCACGGTCGGGTTCCTCGGCAGCCACGTCTGGTCTTTTGCCGGCAATGGCGACAGGGCCGATATCAGCGCGACATTCCTTCAGCCCTTCATGACCTATCGGTTTGCGAAGACGTGGAGCCTCGGGCTGACCACCGAGACGACGTATGACTGGAAGAACGATATCTGGTCGGTCCCGGTCGATCTGACGCTGAGCAAGCTCGTGAAGTTCGGCAAGCAGCCGGTCAATCTGACCGCAGGTGTCCGCTACTGGGCGCAAACGCCGGAGGGCGGGCCGGACCGCTGGGGTGCCCGCCTGGGGCTGACCTTTGTTTTTCCGAAAGTCTAGCGCCCGTCCGAACAGACAAAAGGCCGCCGGTGCGGCGGCTTTTCAATGCAAGGTAAGTCAGTCTCGGCTCACGCCGAAAGCTTCGCCATCACCTCGTCGTCGACTTCGAAGTTCGAGTAGACGTTCTGGACGTCGTCATCGTCTTCAAGATTATCGATGAGCTTCATCAGCGAGGTGGCGCGCTCCTCGTCGACGGGGATGGTGTTCTGCGGCTTCCAGATCGCCTTGACGCTTTCGGCCTCGCCGAGCGCCTTTTCAAGGGCTGAGGAGACCTCGTTGATGTCCTCGAATGCGCAGTAGATGGTGTGGCCGTCCTCGTCGGAGACAACGTCTTCCGCGCCGGCCTCGATCGCGGCTTCCATGATCGCATCGGCGTCGCCGGCCTCAGGCTTGTAGACGATCTCGCCGACATGGTCGAAGGAGAAGGCGACCGAGCCGGTCTCGCCGAGCGCGCCGCCGGCCTTGGTGAAGATCGAACGGACGTTGGAGGCGGTGCGGTTGCGGTTGTCGGAAAGCGCCTCGACGATGACTGCGACGCCGCCCGGGCCATATCCCTCGTAGCGCACTTCGTCGTAATTCTCGGCATCGCCGCCGGCGGCCTTCTTGACCGCGCGCTCGATATTGTCCTTCGGCATCGACTGCGCCTTGGCGTTCTGGATCGCAAGCCGCAGGCGCGGGTTCATGTCCGGGTCCGGCGTGCCCATCTTGGCGGCGACGGTGATTTCTCGCGCAAGCTTGGAGAACATTTTCGAACGGACCGCATCCTGCCGGCCCTTGCGGTGCATGATGTTTTTAAACTGTGAATGGCCAGCCATGGCTCCGCCCTGTCTTTGTTTGTCTGAATGCGCGCCCTTATACGGGCGGCGGGCCGCGCATTCAAGCCTAGAGCGCCGTGCATCCATTCGGATGCACTAAGGACGCTCTAACCTATTGAATCTACGCATCGTGCTTTCCGAAAATCGATTCCGATTTTCGGGCCGATGCTGTAGGCGCGCTACCAAACGCCCTGCAGCAGCATGATCTGCGGCGGGCGCGGCAGCGATGCGAGTGACAGCGTGATGGTGCGGCTGTCGGAATAGACGATCTCATAGTCCTCGGCGAACATAGCGGCGAAATCGCGCACTCGCGGGCCGGTGCGATGCATCGGCAGCACCAGCGAGGAATGCAGGCGTTCGATCACGTTTTTCATGCTTTCCGCCCCGAGGGTCAGCCCGCCATCAACGGGCACCATGACCACGTCCAGTCGGCCAATTTCTGCGATATGGCTGTCGGCGAGTTCGTGGTGGAGATGACCAAGGTGCCCGATGCAGAGGTCCGCCACCTCGAAGATGAAGATCGAATTGCCGTCCTCCTCGAACGCGCCCCAGGCGCGGATATCGGTGGTGACGTTGCGGATATAGGTGTCGCCGACGACCAGATCATGGTCGATCGGCTGGCCGGGCGTATCGCCCCAGCCATGCAGCACCATGCCGATTCCGGGATCGGGCGTCAGGGTGAAATGGCTTTCATGCGCCTTGTTCATGGTCGCGACATCCGGCGGGCCGCCGGGCAGCAGAAAACCGGCATAGTCGGTGGCAATACGTACGCCGCCTGGGCTTTCGATCAGGAAGGTCGAATGGCCGATGAAGCTTATCGAGACTTCCGGCGCCTCGTAGGCGACCGGTGCGAAACTTGCGAATTTCACATGGGGCAGGCGTTCGGCGATCGCCTGGCACTGGCTGACGGGCGGGCGCGCCTCCTGGGCGAAGCCCGAAGCGGCGAGCGCCATAAACGCCGGGATAAGCATCGCGCATGAGCGAAGCATTGCCATTCCCCCGATTGTCCTGATCGGACCAGTGTGCGGGAGAACCGCCGAAAGGTCAATGTGAGGCGGCGTTCCGGCACATCACACATTCGTGATTGCCGGCATTGTCGGCGCCTGAAAATGTCTTTGCCACTCACTTGCTTTCGGCGCGAAATTTCCCCATCTCGATGCCCGATCTGGGTTAGTGCGGAGAGCGTGCGGACAATGCGTGAAAAGGTAAAGGCTTTGATGGGTTCCCGTTCCTGGGAAACCTTCATCCTCTCGGTCATCGTAATCAATGCCATTACCTTGGGTTTCGAGACCTCCAATACCGTGATGCAGAGCTTTGCCGGCCCGCTGCTGCGCTTCTTCGATGCTCTGGTGCTGACCATTTTCGTGATCGAGATCACGCTGCGGCTTTATGCCCACAGGCTGCGCTTCTTTCGCGATCCGTGGAGTCTGTTCGATTTCACGATCGTCGCGATCAGCCTCGTGCCGGCCAGCGGCCCGCTTCAGGTGCTGCGTGCGCTCAGGATCCTGCGTGCGCTGCGTCTCCTGTCAATGATCCCGTCGCTCAGGCGCGTGATCGGCGGGCTGGTGGCGGCGCTTCCCGGCATGGGGTCGATTATCGTGCTGATGGCATTGGTGTTCTATATCTTCGCCGTGATCGCGACCAAGCTCTACGGCGAAGCCTTTCCCGAATGGTTCGGCTCGCTCGGCGCGTCGATCTATTCGCTGTTCCAGATCATGACGCTGGAAAGCTGGTCGATGGGCATCGTCCGCCCGGTCATGGATGTCTATCCGAACGCCTGGCTGTTCTTCGTGCCGTTCATTCTGTCGACGGCGTTTACGGTGCTGAACCTCTTCATCGGTATCATCGTCTCGGCCATGCAGAAGGAGCACGAGCAAGAGCTGCTGGAGGAAAGCCGGCAGGCGCGGGAGCCGGAAATGCTGCAGATACTGTCGGAGTTGAAGGCGCTGAGGCAGGAAGTGGCGGCGCTGAGGAACGAGCGGTCCGCGCCGTAAGCGCGGCGTTTGGAGAAGCTACGCTCGCCCCATTCTCCTTCGTCATCAACTCTGTTGGATGATTTTCTCTCTGAACCTTGCATTGAGGGTCACGA
>NZ_JBAKFR010000018.1:0-90032 GCF_053484295.1 Martelella sp. AMO21009 | reverse complement strand
CAAATCACACCAAAACGGAATCCCATACGATTCATTCATCGCGCCTGATGCTCTAGTGAATGGCAAGCGCCTGTTCGGTTTCGAGATCAAACAGGTGCATGCGGTTGAAGTTGAAGGAAAGCGGCACGGTGGTGCCGGCCCGCAGGCTTTCCTCGGGCTCGACGCTGGCGCAGATCTCCTGACCGGCGATGCTGAAATCGGCCACCGCGCCGGCCTGGCGATGCTGCGGCTGACCCGGAACGAGCCGGTCGACAAGGGCATCATCCGGCTTCCGTGTTCGCTTGTCCGACGCAAGAGCATTGCGAAGCCTGCGTAAAGAGAGGCCGCTTCAACCTCGGGCAATACTCAGGCAGAGCTGGGCGGGGATGGTGAGATCGCGCACGATCGCGGCAACGCGTTCCGGTGTGTAGTGATCCGTCTCGTGCAGCATGTTGACTGTCGCGACGAGCTCGCCGCCGAGAATCACCGGCAGGTTGACGACCGACTGGCAGCCGAGTGAATCGATCAACGCGTAATCCGGAAACACCTTGGCGATGTCCTCGATCGTGTTGGCGACGAAGGGGCGGCGTTCGATGTGGACGATGTCGAACCAGGCATCGCGGTGGATCGGCTTTGTGCCGGTCGCCGGATAGGATTTGGGGTCGCTGGTATAGGCGCGGCGCGCAAGGCCCGCCTCCATATCCACCGTCATCACCGTGAACAGCTTGATGCCGACGGTGGCCTCGGTCAGCGCCTGAAGCGCTTCGAAAGCGGCGTCGGCCGTGGTTACGGCCGCAATGTCGGTGGCAAAGCGGGCGAGCGCCGTTTCGGTGTTCATGTCAATGTCCTTCGGTATGTCCGCCGCTCGCCGCATAGAGCTCGCGGGCGTAGGGGTGGGTCAGCGTGCCGGTCTTGAGCTTGTCGACGCCGGCGATCTCGACGATCTGTCCGCGCCGCATCACCGCCAGCCGGTCGCAGAGAAACGAGACCACGGGCAGGTTGTGGGTGACGAGCAAAAAGGTGAGGTTCTGCTCGGCGCGCAGCCGTTTGAGCAGGTTGAGGATTTCGGCCTGCACCGAAACGTCGAGCGCCGAAGTCGGCTCGTCGAGGAGCAGAATTTTCGGCTCCAGCATCAGGGCGCGGGCGATTGCCACACGCTGGCGCTGGCCGCCGGAAAGCTGGTGCGGAAAACGGAACCGGAAGCGGCGGTCGAGGCCGACGGCCGCCAGCATCGCCTCCACCCGCTCGGCGCGATTGCCGATGCCGTGGACGGCGAGCGGTTCGGAGAGCGTGGCATCGATCGTCTTGCGCGGATGGATCGAGCCATAGGGGTCCTGAAACACCATCTGGCAGATGCGGGCGAAATCCTTGTCGAGTTTCTTGCCGCGCGGTTTGCCGAGAACGGAAATTTCGCCGCTCCAGTCCGGCGCGAGACCGGCGATCGCGCGCAGGATGGTCGATTTGCCCGAGCCGCTCTCGCCGACGAGAGCGAAGCTTTCGCCCTCGGCCACGTCGAGGCCGGCGCCGAAGACGACCTTGGTGTCGCCATAGGAAATATCGACATTGTTCAGGGAAAGCGCGGTCATCACGTGTCTCCCCGTTCCAGCACCGGCAGGAAATCGCGGTCCTCGTCCATGCGCGGCATCGCCGCCAGGAGCCCGCGCGTATAGGGATGGCTTGCTTTCGACAGTTCGGAGGCCACGCATGCCTCAACGATTTCGCCGGAGCGCATCACCAGAATGCGGTCGCAATAGCGCGAAACGAGATCGAGATCGTGGCTGATCAGGATCAGGCCCATACCCTTGTCGCGCACCAGCCGGTCCATGATGTCGAGCACCTGGCCCTGCACCGAAACGTCGAGGGCGGAGGTCGGCTCATCGGCGATCAAGAGGTCCGGTTCGGGGATCAGCATCATCGCGATCATCACCCGCTGGCCCATGCCGCCGGAAATCTCGTGCGGATAAAGGCCCATCACCCGCTCGGGGTCATCGATCCGGACGGATTCCAGCATGGCGATGCTGCGTTCGCGGATATCGCGGCGCGACAGCGAGAAATGCGCGGCCAGCGCCTCGCCGATCTGGGCGCCGATGGTCAGTACCGGATTGAGCGAGAATTTCGGGTCCTGCATCACCATCGAGATGCGCGCCCCGCGGATTTTCCGCATCTGGCGCGAGGACTGCGACAGAATGTCGATGCGGTCGAAATCGAGCCGGTCGGCGGTCACGCGACCCGGCGGGGCGATCAGTTTCAGGATCGAGCGGCCGGTCATCGACTTGCCGGAGCCGGATTCGCCGACGATGCCCAGACGTTCGCGGCCGAGCGTGAAGGACAGCCCCTTCACCACCTCGACGCGGCCCTTGTGGGTCGGGAAGGACACGCGAAGGTTCTGGATATCAAGGAGCGCAGTCATCGTCCGGCCCCCTGTTTCGGGTCGAGCACGTCGCGCAACCCGTCGCCGAGGAAGCAGAAGCCGAGGCTGACGACGAGGATTGCAAAGCCCGGCATGGTCGCTACCCACCACTGGTCGAGGATGAAGGCGCGCCCGCGCGAGATCATCGCGCCCCATTCCGGCAGCGGCGGCTGCGCGCCAAGGCCGATGAAGCCGAGGCCCGCCGCCGTCAGGATGATTCCGGCCATGTCGAGCGTGACGCGGATGATCATCGAGGATGTGCAGAGCGGCAGGATGTGACGGAAGATGATCCGCGCCGGAGATGCGCCCTGCATCCGGACGGCATCAATGAATTCGGAGTTGCGGAAGGTCATGGTTTCGGCGCGGGCGATACGGGCATAGGCCGGCCAGGCGGTGATCGCGATGGCGATGATCGCGTTCTCGATGCCGGGGCCAAGGGCGGCGACGAAGGCAAGCGCAAGGATCAGCTTCGGCATCGACAGGAACACATCGGTGATGCCCATCATGATCCGGTCGGTCCAGCCGCCGAAATAGGCCGAGACAGCGCCGGCGAGAAGGCCGATGGGCGCGGAGATGACGGCCACCAAAAGCACGATCATCAGCGTGATCCGCGCGCCGTAGATGACGCGGGAGAGAATGTCGCGGCCGAGTTCATCCGTGCCCATCCAGTGCTCCATGCTCGGCGGTTGCAGCCGTTCGCCAAGCGCCTGCCCGAAGGGCGAATAGGGCGCCAGCCACGGGGCGAAGATCGCCATGACAATCAGCAGCAGCACGATCGCAAGCCCGATTGCTGCAAGCGGATTGCCGAGCAGCGCAAGACCGGCGCGATAGGATGCGCCAAGCCGCGCCTGCATGAGCGATGTCGGGGAATCGGCGAGAAGCCAGTCGCGTGTGGTCATCGGCGGGCCCTCGGGTCGATGACGCGGTAGAGCACGTCTGAGAGTTTGTTGATCAGGATGAACACCGCGCCGACAACCAGCGTCGCGCCGAGCACGGCGTTCATGTCGGCGTTCAAAAGCGCGGTCGTCAGGTAATTGCCGATGCCGGGCCAGGAAAACACCGTCTCGATCATCACCGAGCCCTCGAGCAGACCGGCGAAGGAGAGGCCGATCACGGTGATCAGCGGCACCAGGATCGGTCGGAAGGCATGACGCCAGATCACCAGCCATTCGGCGACGCCCTTGACCCGGGCGGTGGTGACGAAATCCTGGCCGAGCTGGTCGAGCATGAAGGAGCGGGTCATGCGGGCGATATAGGCAAGGCTGAAGAAGCCCAGCACCGAGGCCGGCAGGATGATGTGGGAGACGGCGTTGAAGAAGATATCGGTATCGCCGGCAATCAGGCTGTCCACCAGAATAAGCCCGGTCACCGACGGCACCAACCCGTCATAGAAGATATCGAGCCGGCCTGGCCCGCCGACGAGGCCGAAGCGGGCATAAAACAGCGCAAGGCCGACAAGGCCGAGCCAGAAGGCGGGCACCGAATAGCCGAGCATGCCGATGACGCGGATGACCTGATCGAGCGGGCGGCCGCGATGGGCGGCCGCATAGACGCCCATCGGCACGCCGAGCACGACGCCGATGATGATGCCGATCGTCGCCATTTCCAGCGTCGCCGGAAAGAAGCGGGCGAGATCGTCGGAGACCAGCCGACCGGTGGAGACCGAGCGCCCGAAATCGCCCGACAGCACATTGACGACATAACGGAAGAACTGCACCGGCAGCGGCTGGTCGAGCCCCATCTGCACGCGGGCGGCCTCATAGACCTCCGGCGTCGCGCGATCGCCGACGACCGCAAGCACCGGATCGATCGGGATCACCCGGCCGATGAAGAAGGTGATGGCGAGGAGGCCGAGAAAGGTGAACGCGATGGTGACCAGCACAGAGGCGATCGCCCCCAGCATGCGTCCGCTGCGCCTGATGCGCGACGGTCCGGCCACGGGCATGGTTTCGTCTGTCGGGCCGGCTGGCTCAAAACTCAATTCGGGTCTTTCCCTTGTCTGGCGGGAGGCTCTGCCGCCGCAAGGCGCGGCGCGATGAATATTTTCGCTTGGATAATACAAGTATTTTTGCTTAGATCAAAAAAATTTTGATCGGGATGAAATATGCGCGAAACGCTCGCCGCCATGCGGGACATGTCACAACCCCGGGTCGGATCGATTATCCGGGCCCGCCGGCAGCAAATGCAGATGACGCTGACGGCGCTCAGCCAGGCATCGGGGGTCTCCGTCGGCTATCTGAGCCAGGTCGAACGCGATCAGGCCGTGCCCTCACTCGGTACGCTGGCGCAGATTGCCCGGGCGCTCGGCGTCGGCATCGATTATTTCATCGCCGCGCCGACGCCGCGCGACGCGCTGACAAGAGAGGGCGAACGCACCAAATTCTCGGTCGACGGCTCCTCGGTGATCTATGAGCGTCTCGGGTCCGATTTTCCCGGCAATACGCTCTCCTCCTTCGTGATGACGGTGCCGCCCGGTTACCGCTCGGAACTCGTCAGCCACGAGGGCGAGGAAATCATCTACGTGCTGGAGGGATCGATCACCCAGCGCGTCGATAATGAGGAAATGATCATGTCCGCGGGCGACAGCCTGCATTTTCGCGGCAGCCAGCCGCATGCATGGTCGAACCATACGGACAGGCCGGCAAAGCTTCTCTGGGCGGGAACGCTGGCGCTATTCCGTTCCAATGCCGCCCCGAAACCAGCCGCACAGACGGCGAAACCGAACCAGAAAGAGGAGAACTGACCATGAAACTCTTCAAAGCCGCATTGCTCGCGGCCGCGCTGACCCTGCCGATGAGCGCGGGCGCCGCCTTCGCCGACACGCCCGCAAACATGCTGGTCGTGGCGCAGAATATCGACGATATCGTCGCGATCGACTCCGCCCAGGCCTACGAATTCACCTCCGGCGAGCTCGTCACCAACACCTATGACCGGCTGGTGCAGTATGATGCCGAGGACCCGACCGTGCTTTCGGCCGGTCTTGCCAGCGAATGGACGGCCGATGACGAGGCCAAGACCATCACCTTCACGATGCGCGACGACGCCACCTTCTCCTCCGGCAATCCTGTCCGTGCCGAGGATGTGGCGTTTTCACTCGGCCGCGTCATCAAGCTGAACCTGACGCCCGCCTTCATCCTCGCCCAGCTCGGCTGGACGCCGGAAAATGTCGACGACATGGTGACCGTCGACGGCAACACCGTCACCATCAAATACGACGGCGATTTCTCCTCCGCCTTCGTGCTCAACGTGCTTGCCTCCCGTCCGGCCTCGATCGTCGACGAGAAGGAAGTGATGGCGCACGAGACCGACGGCGACATGGGCAATGCCTGGCTGAACTCCAATACCGCCGGCTCCGGCCCCTTCAGCCTTGCCGATTACCGTCCGGCCGAACTGATCCGGCTGACCGCCAACCCGGATTACTTCAAGGGCGCGCCGGCGATGGAATCGGTGATCATCCGCCATGTGGCCGAATCGGCGACGCAGCAATTGCTGCTGACCTCCGGCGATGTCGACCTCGCCCGCAACTTGACGCCGGACCAGATCGCCTCCATCGAAGGCGACGGCATCAAGGTCGAGACTTTCCCGCAGGCCGCCGTCCACTTCCTGTCCTTCAACCAGAAGACCGAGGCGTTGCAGCCCGAAGCCGTCTGGGAGGCCGCGCGCTACCTCGTCAATTACGAGGGCATGACCGACAGCTTCCTGAAGGGTCAGATGGAAATTCACCAGGCGTTCTGGCCGAAGGGCTTTCCGGGCTCCTATGACGAAACGCCCTTCACCTACGATCCGGAAAAAGCCAAGCAGATCCTCGCCGATGCCGGCGTCCAAACGCCGATCGACGTGACGCTCGACGTCATCAATGCGGCGCCGTTCACCGACATGGCGCAGTCGCTGCAGGCAAGCTTCGCCGAAGCCGGCATCAATTTCGACATCATCCCGGGCACCGGCGCGCAGGTCATCACCAAATACCGCGACCGCACCCATGAGGCGATGCTGCTTTATTGGGGGCCGGACTTCATGGACCCGCATTCGAACGCCAAGGCCTTCGCCTACAATTCCGACAATTCGGACGACAATTATCAGGCCACCACCACCTGGCGGAATGCCTGGGCCGTGCCGGACGAGATGAACAAGGAAACCATGGCCGCGCTTTCGGAATCCGATCCGGAAAAGCGCCTCGACATGTATGTCGACCTGCAGAAGAAGGTGCAGGAAACCTCGCCGATCATCATCATGTTCCAGGCCGCCTACGAGGTCGCCATGCAGGATGATGTCGATGGTTACGTCAACGGCGCGACCTCGGACTTCGTCTATTACCGGCTGGTGACGAAGTAGGTTCTTGGCACAAGATCTGCGACCACAACGAAACATTGAAGGCCGCTCCCGAAAACGCGGCGGCCTTCTGTCATTCCGTCTCGATGCCGCGACGGCGGCGCGGATCAGAGGATGATGCCGTTGCGGAAGGGGTCGTCGGGGTGGAACACCAGTTCGGCCACCGACATGACATAGGCCTTTCCGGTGATCGACGGAATCACGCCGCCGCGCTCGCCCGCCTTGTAGGATAGCGTATAGGTGGAACCGATGATGCTTTCCTGCACGATTTCCTGGTCTTCGCCCAACTGACCGGCGGCCGCAAGGCAGGCGAGCCGCGCCGAACAGCCGGTCCCGCAGGGGGAGCGGTCATAGGCATCGTCCGGGCAGAGCACGAAATTGCGGCTGTGCGCCACGGCATTGCCGGCGGGGCCGTAGAAGATCACATGGTCGACCGGCTCGCCATTCTCGCCGCCGATCTTGCCGGCGTTGAGCGCGGTCCGGGTCGCGACGGCGAGATCCGTCAGCGCGCGGATATTCTCCGGGACCACCGGGATCGGGCTCGGATCGACCAGGAAAAACCAGTTGCCGCCATAGGCGACATCGCCGGTGAGGACGCCGAAATCCGGTACCTCGACCATGACGCCCGCCGCAACCCGGCGGCTTTCGATATTGGTGACGGTGACCGTGCTCTCGTCCTCAACATCGACGGTGACGATGCCGGCCGGCGTTTCGATGCGATGCCGCCCCGTGCCGATCCGGCCCATGTGGTAGAGCGTGACGGCAAGGCCGATCGTGCCATGGCCGCACATGCCTAGAACCGCGCCGACATCGAAATAGATGACGCCGGTGACGCAGGTCGGGTCCACCGGCGGCACCAGCAGCGCGCCGACCATGGCGACCTGGCCGCGCGGCTCCAGCACCACGGCGCGGTAGTCGTCGTAATAGCGCGTCGCAAGCAGCGCCGCGCGTTCGGAAAGCGGGCCCGTGCCGAGATCGGGAAAGCCGTCGAGGATGACCCGCGTCGGCTCGCCCGCGGTATGGCTGTCAATCACATGCATTCGCTGCTCCCTGGCAAGGCCCGCTCCGCCGGTTTCAGGCCGCCCAGTTGGCGTACCAGGCCTTGAACTGCTTGTACTGTTCTTCGACGAAGGCCTTCTGCGGCGCGGTCAACGCATCGGTTTCGTTGAAGTGCAGGCTATATTCTTCGTCGCCGTTCAGCATCATCAGATATTTGTAGAACAGCACGAGATCGACGCCCTCGTCGAATTTCGACAGCACCATCAGGGCTTCCTCGAGTTCGCGCGCCTTGACGCGGGCCTCGCTGTCGCCCCTGGCTGCGGCCTTGCAGAGCGAAACGAGATGCAGAACCTCCTTCGGCAGCGCGTTGCCGATGCCGGTGATCGCGCCGGTGGCGCCGCATTTGACGAAACCGTGGAAGACCTGGGTATCGACGCCGACCATCAGGGTCAGATCGTCATTGCCGGAGGTGATGTGCTCGGCGGCGTAGGAGAGGGAGGCCGCGCCGCCGAATTCCTTGAAGCCGATCAGGTTGGGATAGTCGGCGCGCAGGGCGAAGAACAGGTCGGCGCGGGTTTCAAAGCCGTAATGCGGGCTGTTGTAGATTACGGCGGGCAGACCGTTCGCGGCTTCGAGAATGGCTGCGAAATGGGCCTTCTGCGCGGCCACAGAGCTGCCGCGCGAGAGAACGCGCGGAATGACCATCAGGCCGGCTGCGCCGACGCGGGCGGCGTGGGCCGTGATCGCGGCGGCGGATTTGGTGTTGATCGCGCCAGTGCCCACGATCACCGGAACGCCGGCCTCGACCAGCGCCTCGACGCCCTGCATGCGCTGCTCGTCGGTCAGAAGCGGCCAGTCGCCCATCGAACCGCAATAGACGACGGCCGACATACCGGCATCGACAAGCTCCCGGCCCTTGCGTGCAAGGGCTGCGAAATCCGGCGTGCGGTCAGCCTTGCAGGGGGTCATCAAAGCCGGAATGCAGCCGGTGAAAATGGTGTCGCTCATCTGGGGTCCTTTCATAGGCACAAGGAATCGGTCTCGGCGGGGCAATCTGCTGGCAATCTCTGGCGCTGCGGCCCGGAGCCGGTCGGTTGCAATTTCAGTAGCACCGATAATTTGTCTTGTCGACAAATAAAATACTTAAAAGCATGGCGCGCCTTTCCATCCCTCGGCAAACACGTGAAACCTAGAGCGCGATTGAGGAAACGCTGCGGGAATCCGCGGAGATATAAGCCCGGATCTGACGCACGATCTGGTCGGCATGCGCCGCGGCAAGCAGGTCGCATGCGTCTTGGTCGCGCGCGATCATGGCGCTGACGATATGCTCGTGCTCGGCCACATACTGGCGCGGGAGGTCGTCGTCATAGGAACGGTAGTAAAGGCGAAGAATCCGGCGTCCGTCATCAAGCAGGCGCCGGAACAGGTCGGTGTAGTATTTGTTGCGCCCGGCCTCGGCGATGGCGATGTGAAAATCGCGGTTGGCGGCGATCATGCCCAGCACGTCCCGGGCTTCGACCGCTTCGGCAAAACGGCTCTGGTGGGCGCGTATCCCGGCCAGATCGGCCTCATTGTAATGGATCGCCGCAAGCCGCGTGGTGACGCGGTACATCAGTGTCAGGGCGTCGAAAAATGCGCCGAGCTGCACGAAATCGATGTTGGAAACGATGGTGGTGCGGTTGGTCAGCGCGGTGATCAACCCTTCCGCCGCAAGCCGGACGAGCGCCTCCCGGATGGGCGTGCGCGACATTGCAAAGCGCTCGGAAAGCTCGGTCTCGTCGATCGGGCTGCCGGGCGCGAGCTTCAGCTCGATGATTTCGTTGCGCAGCGTTTCATAGACATGCGCCACGCCGCCGCCGCGCCTGACCTGCTGGCTCTGGAGCCCGCTGTTCTCCAACGATGTCTTCACCATGATGCTTCGTTCTCCGGTTGTTTTTACCAATATGCAACACTCCATGCACACAATCCATCACGCGCTTTAAATTTTTTTTGTCGACATAACAAATTTTCGGCATTAGTGTGACGATCTGTTCCAAGATGATTGCCACCTGAAACGGACAGCGCCAACATGAAACCCGCCCGCATGAAAACCGCTCTGATCGCGCTTGCAGCGTTCAAGTCATCGCGCGGCGGCAGCGGACAGGAGCGCTTTGGGCCCGCCATGAAGGGAGAAAGCTGATGCCGTGCGATACGGAGGAAGTCTTTCGCCTTGCGGGGCAGCCGGACGCGGCGCGGCGGGTTTTCGCCTATCTGCTCGACGGTCTGAACGAAGATGTCGGGGAGGGTCTGACCACCGCTTCGATCTACGATCTGCCGCGCATGCGTTCGCGCCGGGTATTTTCCGAGGATGTCGAGGCTTATGAGCCCGGCGGCTTCAAGCCGCTCGAGAAAAACCGTTATTTCGAGACGGTGATTGCCGGCAACCGGCATTTCAGCACGACCAGCATCGAAGAGATCGCCGAGGTTTTCTTCGACTGGGAAAAGATCCGCGATCTCGGCTTCGAATCCAACATGAACCTTCCGGCGGTCGCCGATGGGCGCGTGATCGGAACGGTCAACATGCTGGGCCCGAAGGGCCATTTCGCGCCGGAAACCGTCGCCCGGGCCCTCGCCTGGCAGCCGGCTGTCACCATGGCATTTCTTCTTTTGCATCTTGAAGACATCGAGACGGCCACATTTCATCCGACATGACGGAAACAACCCGACCAAGGATGTCCAAGGGACCGGAGAGTCCTGCGCAATGGCCCTCAAAGGGCCGCATAATCAAAATGAAAATATCTCAACCCGGAGAAACCGATCCATGAAAACAGCACTCACAGCAGCGATCCTTTCCTCGGCGCTTGCCGCGCCGCTGGCCGCTGAGGCCGAGGACTACAACATCGCCTTCCTCGCCGCCTCGTCGCAGAACGGCTTCAACCAGGCGATCTATGATGGCATAGAAGAAGCGGCCGCCAAATACGACAACGTCAAGACACAGATCTTCGACGGCGAGTTTTCGGCCCCCGCGCAGTTCTCGCAGGTCGAGGATATCGCCGCCGGCGGCAAGTTCGATGCGATCATCATAACGCCGAACGACACAGTGGGTATCGCGACCGCCCTTGAAGAAGCCATCAAGGCCGGCGTCAAGGTCGGCACGACGTTGTTCCCGGTCGGCCCCGAACTGTCGAACATGGAGCCGCAGGTGCCCGGCCTCACCGTCACCGTCGCCTCCGATCCGGTGGTCGGCGCAACCGCGCAGGCCGATGCCGTGGTCGATTACTGCGTCGACAAGGACCCCTGCAAGGTCGTGGTCCTGATCGGCCAGCTCATCTACCCCTTCGACAATCTGCGCAACGACACCTACAAGAAAATCCTCGGCGAGCACGACAATATCGAGATCGTCGCCACCGGCGAGGGCAACTACTCGCCCCAGACCTCGATGGTCGCCATGCAGGACATTCTGCAGGCCCATCCGGACATCGACGTCGTTCTCTCCAACGCCGACCAGCACCTGATGGGCGCGGAGATCGCGATTGAGGATGCAGGCCTCGACATGTCCGAGCTCTACACCATCGGCGGCGGGCTGAACCAGATCGCCGTCGACGCCATCAAGGCCGGCACCTGGAGCGGCACACTGGCGCAGTTCCCGAAATCCGAGGGCGAAGCCGCGCTCGACGCAATCGTCAAGGCGCTGAACGGCGAAACGGTCCCGACCTGGATTGACGAATACTCCCTTCGTCAGACCCCGAAGATCGTCACCAAGGAGTGGCTCGAGGCCAATCCCGATTTCGAGCCGGAATGGCAGGGCTGATACAGCCGCCCCCGGCGCACGGGTCTGACGCGCGCCGGAACCCCGCCTTGCTCGGCGCGTCCTTGCGGCGTTTTCGTTCGACACGCCGAAGATGGAAAGGAAAGCCATGACCGATATCGCCATCCGGCTTCGGGGCGTCGCCAAGAGCTTTGGCGGCATGCGCATCCTGAACGACATCAATATCGACATCGAGAAAGGCTCGGTGCACGCGCTCGTCGGCGAAAACGGCGCCGGCAAATCGTCGGTCGGCAAGATCATCGGCGGCTATTATTCGGCGGATGAAGGCACGGTCGAGGTGTTCGGCGACGCCGTCACCCGGTTTTCGCCGCGCGATGCCCTTGGCCGCGGCATCGCCATGATCCATCAGGAGCTCCAGCTCGTGCCCGAGCTCACCGTGCTGGAAAACGTGTTCCTGGGGCTGGAACGCAATACCGCGGGCTTCCTGCGCAAAGGCGATCTCGCCCGCTTCCACGCGCTGGAGGAGACCTGCGATTTCGGCCTCGACCCGCATACCCGGATCGCCGATATGCGGATCGCCGAGCGCCAGAAGGTCGAGATCATGCGCGCGATTGCCCGTGATGCGCGGGTGATCATCATGGACGAGCCGACCTCTTCGCTCACCGAGGACGAGGCCGAGCGCCTGCACCAGTTGATCGCGCGGCTGAGGGCGCGCGACGTCACCGTCATCTATGTCAGCCATTTTCTCGATCATATCCTCGCCAATTGCGACCGCGTGACCATCATGCGCGACGGCAAGGTGATCCGCACCGACGCCATCGCCGGCGAGACCAAGAACAGTCTCGTCGATTCCATGCTGGGCGAGGCCTCGGAGATCAGCTGGCCCACCCTGCCGCCGCGTCCCACTGCACAGGCGACGCCGGTCGTCGAGATGGAGAATGTCGTTACGAGCACCGGCCTTTCCGATATCACCCTGAAGATTTTTCCCGGCGAGATCGTCGGCCTGATCGGCCTTGTCGGCTCCGGTCGCTCGGAGGTCGCGCGCGCGCTCTTCGGCGCCGATCCGATCGTCTCCGGCCGCTATGCCATTCAGGGCGTCGCGCAAAACCGCCGGCTCAAGGTGCCGCGCGCCATCGCCCAGGGGATCGCCTTCGTGCCGGAAGACCGGCGCAAGCAGGGCCTTGTGCTCACCCAGACCACCCGTCCCAACATCTCGCTCGCCTCGCTCGGCAACATCTCGCGTCATGGCTTCATCAATCACGGGCTGGAACGCAGCCGGGCGCAAAGCATGATCGTCCATTTCGGCATCGTTCCCTCCGCCATCGACGGCAAGGTCGCCTTTTACTCCGGCGGCAACCAGCAGAAGGTGCTGTTGTCGAAATGGGCGGTGGAAAAGCCGCGCCTGCTGATCCTCGATGAGCCGAGCCGCGGCGTCGATATCGGCGCCAGGCAGAGCATCCACGAATTCATCATCGAAATGGCGGAAAACGGCGTGGCCGTGCTTCTGATCTCCTCGGAACTCGAGGAGGTCATCAATCTCTCCCATCGCGGCTATCTTATGAGCGACGGCCGCATCTTCGCGGAGACCGACTGCCGGGACACCACGGTCGATGAGGCACTGCACCGCATCTTTGAAGAACAAGGCGCCGTCTCCCGCGGCAAGGAGGTCACCCAACCATGAGCGACGTTCAGACACCTGCCCGCCGTTTTTCCATCACGCCCGGCGATTTCGCCCGCGAATACGGCGTTCTCACCATCATCGTCATTCTGATGGTCGGCCTCAGCCTGATTTCCGACAGTTTCCTGACGGCTCGTAACCTGCTCAACATCGTCAACCAGTCGGCGCCGCTCGCCATCATTGCCTGCGCGCTGACGCTGGTCATCATCGGCGGCGGGTTCGACCTGTCGACCGGCGCGATCTTCGGTGTCGCCTCGGTCGCCGCCGGCTGGATCGCCGTTCATGTTGATCCCTATACCGCCATCGTCGCCGGTCCGCTGATCGGGCTTGCGCTCGGCACGGTCAATGGCGCGATCATCACCGGCTTCGGTGTGCACTCCTTCCTGGTGACGCTTGCCACCAGTCTCGTCTATCGCGGCATCGCCATCCTGATCACCGGCGGCGCGCTGATCCCGGTCCGGATCGCCGAGTTTTCCTGGATCGGTCGCGGCCGCATCGGCATGGTCAACATCGCCGTGATCGTCCTGATCATCTTCATGGTAATCTTCATGGTGCTCTTGAACCGCACCACATTCGGCCGTCGCGTCTTCGCCGTCGGCGGCAATGAGGAGGCCGCGATCCTGTCGGGCATCCGCACCAATCTGATCAAGATCGTCACCTTCTCGCTCTCGGGCATGGCCGCCGGTCTCGCCGGCGTCATCGCGGTGTCGCGCATTTCCATGGCCTCGCCCCAGGCCGGCATCGGCATGGAGTTCGAGGCGATCGCCGCGGTAATCCTTGGCGGAACCTCGATCATGGGCGGTTCGGGCGCGATCTGGCGCTCGGTCGCGGGCGTGCTGCTGGTGGCGCTGATCGGCAACGGCTTCAACATCCTCAACGTGAACCCCTTCTTCAAGGACCTCACCACCGGCGTGATCATCGTCGTCGCGGTCGCGCTTGCCGCTTCGGGCCGGCGCAGCCGCTGACATCCTTCACGCATTGCACAGAGACTTCCCATGACTGACAAAATCACGCGCATCTCGACCGATGTCGGCGGCACCTTCACCGACCTCGTCTATTTCGAGACCGACCTTGAAACCGGCGTCCAGACCGTTCGCACGGAAAAATCCGACACCACGCCGCCGGATTTCGAAAAGGGCGTTCTCAACGTTCTGGAAAAGGCCAAGGTCGATGTCGGCTCGGTCGATTTCTTCGCCCACGGCACCACCGTCGTCATCAACGCACTGACCGAACGCAAGGGCGCCAAGGTCGGGCTGATCACCACCAAGGGTTTTCGCGATTCCATCGAGATCGGACGCGGCAACCGGCCGGACTTCTTCAATCTGAGATACAAGAAGCCCGCTCCCTTCGTCGAACGTTACCTCCGCCGCGAGATCGTCGAGCGGATGGATTATCACGGCAACGAGGTCACGCCGCTGGACCTCTCCTCGCTCGACGAGACGCTGGAGCTGTTCCGCGCCGAGGGCATTGAAGCGATCGCCATCAGCCTGCTGCATGCCTATGCCAATCCGGAACACGAAATCCGCCTGAAGGCCGAGGTCGAGGCGCGCTGGCCCGAGGTGACGGTCGTCGCCTCGCATCAGATTACCCGCGAATGGCGCGAATATGAGCGCACCAACACCGCCATCCTCTCGGCCTATGTCCAGCCGAAGGCCCAGCGCTATCTCGAGAAGCTGGAAAGCGGCCTCACCGGCAAGGGCTATGCCGGACAGCTTTTTATCATGCAGTCGAATTGCGGCGTCGATTCGCTCGACGCGATCAAGGCCGTGCCGATCACAATGGTCGAAAGCGGCCCGGCCTCCGGCTTCTGGGGGGCGGCCGAGCTTGGCCGGATCATCGGCGAACCCAATATTCTGGCGCTCGACATCGGCGGCACCACCGCCAAATGCTCGCTAATCGAAAACAACCAGGTCACAATCAAGACCGATTACTGGATCGAGCGCGACGGCAAGTCGGCCGGTTACCCGATCATGGTGCCGGTGGTCGATCTGGTCGAGATCGGCAATGGCGGCGGGTCGATCGCCTGGGTCGATGATTTTGGCAAGCTGCATGTCGGCCCGCATTCGGCCGGCTCCACCCCCGGCCCCGCCGCCTATGGCCGCGGCGGCGAGGACGCGACCACGACGGACGCCAATCTGGCGCTCGGGCGGATCAACAGGGACTATTTCTGCGGCGGTTCGGTGGAGGCGGATATCCCGGCGCTGGAAAACGCGCTTGGAAAACTGGCCGAAAGCATGGGCAATTCGCCCGAGGACGTCGCGCGCGGCATCATCCGCATTGCCAATTCAAACATGGTCAATGCGCTGAAGCTGGTTTCGGTCAATCGCGGCTATGACCCTCGCGATTTCACCCTGGTGGTCTTCGGCGGCGGCGGTCCGATGCATGGCGTGGCGCTTGGCCAGGAGCTGGGTGTGAAGAAGGTTGTCGTGCCGCGCGGCGCGCCGGTGTTCTCCGCCTGGGGGATGATGATGTCGGACCTGCGCCGCGACTATTTCGTCACCCGGCTGATGGACAGCGCCGACCGCGAGGGCCTGGATGCCCTGCTTTCCCACACCATGGAGCGGGCGCGCGCCGAATATGCCCGCGAAGGCTTCGGCCCCGATAAGGTTTCGCTGAAGCCGATGGTGCGCTGCCGCTACCAGAACCAGGAATTCGCCGTTGAGGTGCCGGTGCCCGCAAGCCCGGTGACCGAGGAAACCCTGACGAAGATGGTCTCGGAGTTCCACGAGATCTATGAGCGCGAATATACCTATCGCCTTGCAGCCGGCGTCGAAATCATCGGCCTGCATCTGGTCGCCGCCGCCGAGGTCGGCAAGCTCGAACTGGTGGCGCTGCCGAAGACCGGCGCGAAGCTGGAGGACGCGGTGAAGGGCCGGCGCATGGTCGACTACGCCACCGAAGGCCGGCACGAGGCCACCATCTATGACAGCACGAAATTCGAGCCTGGCATGCGCTTTACCGGACCGGCGGTGATCGAGGATCCGGGCACGACCATCGTCGTCCATCCCGGCAACCGCGTCTTCATCGACGATTTCGGCAACACGCATATCGAGACGAGGGGCTGAGCCATGACCGACAAGACCTTTGATCCCGTCACCTTCGACATCATCCAGAACGCCCTGGAAGCGATCGCCGACGAGATGTTCTACGCCCAGGTAAAGACCTCGATGAGCGCGATCATCTACGAGGTGCTCGACCTTTCCACCTCGATCTTGAACCCTGAGGGCCAGATCGCCGCCTCCGGCGCTGGCATTCCGGCCTTCATCGGCGTGCTGGACAAGGCAATCGCCGGCATTCTCGCCAAATTCCCGCTCGAAGACATCCGCGAGGGCGATGTGTTCGCCTCGAACGACCCCTATTTCGGCGGCGTCACCCATCTGAACGACATGGTGCTGGCAGCACCCGTGTTTCATGATGGCGTGATGGTCGCCTGGGTCGCCAATATCGCCCACTGGAACGATGTCGGCGGCAATGTGCCCGGTTCGATGTCCGCCGAGGCAACGGAAATCTTCCAGGAAGGCATCCGCATTCCGGCGGTGAAACTGTTTACCGCCGGCGTCGAGAATGCCGCCGTCTTTGATATCATGAAGATCAACTCCCGCCTGCCGGACTACCTGAACGGCGATCTGTGGGCCGCGATCGCGGGTCTGCGCATCGGCGAGCGCCGGGTGCTGGAACTGGTCGAAAAATACGGCGCGGACACCTTCGCCGCGGCCGTCACCGACTATATGGACCTCGGCGAACGCCGCGCCCGGGCAGCGCTCGCAAACATTCCGCAGGGCAGTTACAGCTTCGCCGAGGAGCAGGACAGCGGCGTGGTCCACAAGGTCACGCTGACGGTGACCGCCGACGAATTCATCGTCGACCTCACCGACAACCCGGCCCAGTCCGGCTCGCTCAACTGCTCGCGCGAGGGCACGGAGATTGCCGTGCAACTCGCCTTCAAGGACTTCACCGATGCCGATGCGCCCGGCAATGGCGGCTTCTTCCGCCCGCTCAGGGTCGTGACCAAACCCGGCACGATCTATCATGTCGAGGCTCCCGGCGCGCTCGGCTATTATGCCGAGGTCGAAATCCGCTTGTTCGACATGCTGCTGCGCGCCATGGCCGAGCACTTTCCGGGTTCGGTTCCGGCCGGCAATTTCGCCTCGATCTGCGGCACCAATATCGGCGGCCCGCATCCCGATACCGGACGCCACTACACCATCGTCGAGCCGCAGGTCGGCGGCTGGGGCGCGTGGGAAGGTTCCGACGGCGTGTCCGGTCAGTTCTCAGGCTTCCACGGCGAAACGTTCAACTGCCCGGCCGAGGTTGCCGAGGCCCGCTACGGGCTCGGGATCGAACAGGTGGCGCTGAATTCCGAACCCGGCGGCGAGGGCCAGTGGCGCGGCGGCAAGGGCATCGAGGTGCATTACCGCGTGCGAGCCGACAACAATTTCCTCTCGGTCGGCTACACCCGCTCGCGCATGCCGCCCTGGGGCGCCTCCGGCGGGCTCGACGGCTCGGTCAATTATGTCGAGGTGCTGCGCCGCGACGGCTCCCGCGACCGCCACGCCTTTACCACCAACCTCACGGTCAACGAAGGCGACATCATCCGCGTCGTCACCGGCAATGGCGGCGGCTACGGCGACCCAAGCCAGCGCAGCCGCGCCGATATCGAACGCGACCTGAAGAACGAATACCTCACGCCCGAACGCGCCAAGGAAATCTACGGCTACGAGGCCTGACCGAAGGGGCCCCGCCGCACTCCCAATCCCTTGCCATCGCGGCAAGGGCTGCTCTCCCTCGCGCAGTCGACGCCTCTCTTCAGACTGAAATGAGCGCCCTGCTGTCTACCCAACCGATCGTTCCGCGCGGGCGACCCTCGGGCAGCCTGCTTGCGTGAATGATCGCCCGGAACGGCATATGACATCTTGACTTCTGGTCTGGACCGGAAACAATGGTTCAAAAGCCGTTCGGGAGGAAAAGATGGCTCCAATCAAGCTCGACAGTGTTTCGAAGAGCTTCGGGAACGTCAATGTTATCAACGATATCTCGCTCGCCGTCGAATCCGGCGAACTGATGGTGTTTCTTGGACCGTCGGGTTCGGGGAAGTCGACGCTTTTGCGGATGATCGCGGGGCTTGAAACCATCGATGACGGGGCGTTGACGATCGACGGGGTTCGCAGTGAAAACCTGGCGCCCGGCCAGCGCAATGTCGCGATGGTGTTCCAGAACTACGCGCTCTATCCGCATATGACAGTGCACGACAACATGGCCTTCGGCCTGCGCAATATCCGCATGGGCGCGGATGAGATCGAGACCCGGGTCAAGGAAGCCGCCCGCATGCTGGAGATGGAGGAACTGCTGGAGCGCCGTCCCGCTCAGCTTTCCGGCGGTCAGCGCCAGCGCGTCGCGATCGGCCGGGCGATCGTCAAGGAACCCAAGGCCTTTCTGTTCGACGAACCGTTGTCGAACCTCGATGCGGCGCTCAGGGTCCGGACTCGCGTCGAACTTGCCCGCCTGCATAATCGCATGAAGGCGACGATGATCTATGTGACCCACGACCAGACCGAGGCGATGACGCTGGCCGACCGGATCGTGGTGCTCAACAATTGCCGGATCGAACAGATCGGCACCCCGATGGAGATCTATCTCAGGCCGGCCTCGCGCTTCGTGGCCGGTTTTGTCGGCTCGCCCGGCATGAATTTCCTCGATGTTGATCTTTCAGCTGACGACCGCACGGCGCGTCTCGAGGACGGCTCCACGGTTGAGATCGACATTCCCGAAATGAAAGCCGGACGCTACGAGATGGGCATACGCCCGGAAGCCGTGCGGGTGGCGGAGGAAGGCGAAGCGGCCACCACGAAGGCGACGGTCGGCGTGGTCGAGCGGCTCGGCGAAAGGACGCTGCTTTACTGCACCCTTGCCGACGGCACGGAACTGATCGCCACCGACACCGGGCGCTCCGAAGCCAGGACCGGCGATCAGGTGCAACTTGCCTTCGATGCAACGGCGCTTCACCTCTTCGATGAGGCCGGCAACGCCTATCACGTTCATTGACGATATCGGGAGCGCTTCGGCCCCTCACGAAAACGCCGCGGACAGGATGCCGCGGCGTTTTCGTTCGAGCGAAGGCTCCTTGCACGGGCTATCCCTTGATGCCTGCGGAAAGCGTGATGGCCTGGGTCACCCTGCGCTGGAAGATCAGATAGGCGACCGCGACCGGCAGGCCGGCGAGCACGGCGGCGGAGAGTTCGCGGGCGTAATAGACGCCGAAGGCGTCGTTGACCTGGGTGATGCCGACGGTGATCGTCATCATCTCCGTCTGGGTGACCGCCAGGAACGGCCACAGAAACGCATTCCACGACCAGATGAAGGTGACGATCGCAAGCGCGGTGGTGACGCCCCAGTTCATCGGCATGTAGATGCGCGTGAGAATGCGCCATTCGGAGGCGTTGTCCATCGCCGCCGCCTCGCGGAAATCCTTCGGCACATTGTCGAAGAACTGCTTGTAGACGATGATCACCACCGGGTGGATCAGTTGCGGCAGAACGATCCCGGCCCAGGTGTTGATCAGGCCGAAGCGGGCCATCAGCTCGAAATGGTTCACGATCAGCACCTGCATCGGCACCATGAAGCTCGCCAGGATCAGCCACCACAGAACCCGCCGGAACGGGAATTGAAGCTGCGAGATCGCATAGCCGCAGAACATCGAGGAGCCGACGGTCAGCACCGTGATCGCAAGCGCGGTGACGATCGAATTCAGATACCAGATGCCGATCTGGGTCTGGGTCAGCGCGAAATAATAATGCGAGAAGGTCAGGGTTTCCGGCCATAATTCGATATAGCGCCGCACCACCTCGTCTTCCGGCTTCAGCGACGAGATAACCCCCCAATAGAGCGGAAACGCCCATATGACGGCGATCACGACCGTCAGCAGCGTAATCAGGAGGCCGGCGACATTCAGGCGTTTTGCGGTTGTTGCGTTCATCATTCACGCCCCTTCGAAAGCCTGGTCAGCTGGAAGTTCAGCACCGACACCACGATGACGATGATGAACAGGACGACGGCGGCGGCGGCGGCCCGGCCGCCCTGGTCATACTGGAAGGCTCGCTGGAACACGTAATAGACAAGCACAAGATTGTCGTTCGGCCGGCCGCCGACCGAAAACAGGTAGACCTGGTCGAAGATCTTCAATTGCAGGATCAGCTGGATCGTCAGCACCAGCGCCGTGACCGGCCACATCAGCGGCCAGGTCAGCTGCCGGAAGGTTGTCAGGCGCGATGCGTTATCGAGCGCCGCAGCCTCGTAGATCTCGGCCGGGATGGCGCGCAGTCCCGACAGGAAAAGCAAGATCGAGAAGCCGGCGGTCCACCATATCGTGATGAGACCAACGGCCGGCATGAACCAGACCGTGGATTTGAACACCGGCACCCGATCGATTCCGAGAATATCGAAGATATACATGGCGATGCCGAACTGGAAGTTCAGCGTCCAGTCCCAGATCAGATAGACCACCGATACCGGCAGGATATAGGGCAGGAAGAACATCGCCAGCACCAGCGCCTGCAGCCTGCCCTTCAGCCGGTTGATGCCGAGTGCGATGGCGAAGGCGACCAATGTTCCGGGAATGACGGTGATGGCAACGAAATAGGCGGTGTTCCAGAATGCCGTGTTGAAGCGCCGGTCACCCCAGAGCCGGGTATAATTGTCGAGGCCGACAAATTCGCCGCTGCCGATCAGCGGCGCATCCTGAAACGAGATGATGAGCAGCCGGATGGTCGGATAGATGAAGATCAATCCGTAAATGGCCACGAACGGGGCGACCAGAAGCAGGGCGACAATCGCTTCGTTTCGTTTGTTGCGGAGCATTGTGAGGCCTCAAATCGTAGAACTGCCATGCGAAACGGCCGCCGGCGTTGATGCCGGCGGCCCGCAGCGATCATTGCAGATCGTTCAGCTCGTATTTGATTTCCTCCACGGCCTCGGCCGGCTCCATTTCGCCGTTGAGCGTCGGCACGAAATAGGTGGACATGACGTCATAGATCGGCCCGGCCACGCCGGCGAGCGGCGATTTGGGATCGAAGATCATGTTTTCCGTCACGCTCGAATAGGTGGCGTTCGGCTGCATGCCCTGGTAGTCCGCCGACTCCGTGACCGGACCGTAGGCCGGGATGTGGCCCGCCGTCGCCCAGAACAGCGAGTTCTTCGCCATCCATGACATGACTTCCAGGACGGCCGCCTTCTTCTCCGCGCTCATCTCCTTGCCGGAATTGGCGGGGATGGCGAATGAATGGCTGTCGGCATAGGTGGCGGGGTGGTCGAAGATCACCGGAAGCTCGACAGCGCCCCATTCGAACAGCTTGCCCTCGTCCTTGAGGTCGATCATGGTCGGGACTTCCCACACGCCGTTGATCATCAGCGGCGATTCGCCGGAGGTGAACAGCGCCACGGTCGCGGGATAGTCGGTATAGGTGGTCTGAAGCCCATCATTGGTCCAGCCCTGCAGCACGGCCAGCGCGTTTTGCAGCTTCTCGGCGTTGTCGCCGGCGAGGAATTCGCCGTCGGACATCAGCTCGCCGTCCTGCTGGCCCATGAGGGAGTAGATCGTGCGGAACATGAAGGTGCCGTCCGCGGTGGTCGAGGCGAGCGGAAACTCCGCGCCCGCTTCCTTCAGACCCTTCAAGGTAGCCTCGAAGCCTTCGCGCGAATCAAGCCCCATCGGCTTGCCGTCCTCGGTCAGGAGACCGGCTTCGGCGAGCGCGTCCTTGTTGTAGTAGAGCACGATCGGATGGGTATCGAAGGGCACGGCGTACTGCTTGCCGTCCACCGTCACCGCGTCCCAGGTCGCCGGCGCATAATCGGCCTCGGAAAGGCCCATCGTCTCCCAGTCCGCCGGCGTGATCTCCTGCAAAATGCCCTGGCTGACGGCAAGCGGAATGCGGCTTGCGTGATAGGTCATGATATCGGGGCCTTCGCCGATCGCGGCGGAGGTTCGCACCTTCGAGTAGAACGGCGTGCCCCATTCCAGCGTGGTCGCGTCGATGGTGATCTCGCCTTCATGCTCGGCATTGAAATCGGAGATCAGCTGCTTCATGCGAACGCCGTCGCCGCCGCTGAGAAAGTCCCACCAGGTGACCGTTTCCTGAGCCTGGGCGGCGGTGGCGAATACCCCCGCGGCGATGATCGCGCCCATGGCCGCACCTAACATTCTAGCCATCGTCTTCTCCTCTCTTTGCAATACGGCCTCCCGCCGTATGGTTGGCATTTTCGCCGCGCCGGCCCCCGGTTCAGGAGGCATGCGGCGCGCCGTTTTGCTTGATTGCGCGCAGCGGCGGTCCGGCTGACGCTAGAGCGTCACCCGGATCATCGAGTAGGAATAGGCAGGCACCGTAATCGAAACCTTGCCGCCAGACACGCTCGCGCCGTCCTGCTTCACAGGGCTGACATTGTCCGGATTTTCCTGCGTATTCACCGCTTCGAGATCGTCATGCTTGATCAGCGTGTGCTCGACCGACCTGATTTCGCCGAAGCGCTCCAGCGCCAGATCAATCGTCATCGGCTCCTCTCCGTGACGGTTGATGGCGAAGAAGGTCAGCGTGCCCGCATCCGCGTCGTGGACGCCGGAAATGTCGAGATAGGACACATTTGCCGCGATATCGGCGTTATAGGTCGCGCAGTCGACGTCGAGCGCCAGCGCCGTGCCGCGACCGTAGCGCGAGGCGAGCTGGAAGGGATGATAGATCGTCTGCTTCCAGGCCGCGCCGCCGGGCGCCGTCATGATCGGCGCGATCACGTTCACGAGCTGGGCGATACAGGCGATGCTCACCACATTCGAACGGCGGATGAAGGTGTTGATGATGCAGCCGACCTGCAGCACATCCTCGAAATTGTAGATATCCTCGAGCAGCACCGGCGCGTGCGGCCAGTCCCACTCCTTCATGCGCTTTTCGTCCGCCTCGCGCTCGTGATACCAGACGTTCCACTCGTCGAAGGAGATCTTGACGTTCTTCTTCGAGCGCTTCTTGGCCTTGATGTAGTCGATCACGCCGCTGACCGTGCCGATATAGCGGTCGAGCTTTTCCGGCAGCGCCAGATATTCGCGCGTGTTCTTCTCGTAGTTCATGAAATACATGTGCAGCGAGATATAGTCGACCTGATCATAGGTTTCGTCCAGAACCGTGGCCTCCCATTGCGGGAAAGTCGGCATGTCTGAGTGGGACGAGCCGCAGACCACCAGCTCAAGCTTGTCGTCGAAGGCGCGGATCGCCTTGGCGGTCTCGTTGGCGAGATGGCCGTATTCGGCAGCCGACTTGTGGCCGACCTGCCAGGGGCCGTCCATCTCGTTGCCGAGGCACCAGAGCTTGACGTTCCACGGATCTGCCTGGCCGTTCTTGCGGCGCAGGTCGGACCAGTAGCTCCCACCTGGATGATTGACATATTCGACGAAATTGCGTGCCGCATCGAGCCCGCGCGAGCCGAGATTGACGGCCAGCATCATCTCGGTATTGGCGGCTTCGGCCCAGCGGGCGAATTCGTGGATGCCGACCTGGTTGGATTCCGCCGTCCGCCACGCAAGGTCGAGGCGGGTGGGGCGCTCGCTCTGCGGGCCGATGCCGTCTTCCCAGTTATAGGCCGAGACGAAATTGCCGCCGGGATAGCGGCAGATCGGGGTGTCCAGTTCACGCACGAGATCGATGACATCGCGGCGCATGCCATTCTCATCCGCGGTGGGATGGTCAGGCTCATAGATGCCGGTGTATACTGCCCGTCCGAGATGCTCGAGAAACGAGCCGTAGAGCCTCGGATCGATCGTGGATATGGTGAAATTCTTGTGCGCGGTGACGCGGGCCTGCATGCTACCTCCCCGAAATTTTGTTTTTTGGTGCAAACCAATATTTATGGATAATAAAGACCCGATCGATCCTTTCGTCAAGCGGTTTTCCGGAGTTGTGCGGGCAGGTTTTTATCCCGACGGGGCTATCTCGTCGTCAGGCGCAGGACAATATCCTGATCGTAATTGCCGAAGCCCTTGCCGAAGATATTGATGCCGCCAGGGTGGCGGGCGTCGTCGCGCACGCTCAGACAGAGGCGGATCGAATGCTTCTTCTCGAGCCCGAGATCGGCAAGGCAGACATCCGACATCCGGACGCCGTCGACAAAGGAGCCGGCGTCGGTCACGCGGAAGCGCTTCAGCATGCCGTATTGCGAGCCCTTCAGCTTCCACCAATCGGGCGTAAAGACGCCGCGGCGGTCGCCGAAATCGCCGGGCGAGGTCCACAGGCCGATATCGACGCCATTGACGGTGATCGTTATGTCGGAGGGCCAGTCGGGATTGGTGCCGGGCATCTCCGAGGAAAGCTCCACGGAGAATTCGATCTCGGCGACGTCGCGATTGTCGAGCCGGGCATTATTGGGAAACTGGTATTCCACCGAACCGCGCGTGAACCAGATCAGCCCCGCCTTCATGCGCGCCGGGTCGAGGAAGGAATCGGGCACATCCAGAAGCCCGATGATCCCCTCGTCGGTGCACAGCCCGCAGGGCGCGCTGACATCGCAGGCAGTATAGAGGCCGACCGGCATCGCCACCTCGATCGCGTCATTGCGGCGTTCTTCGGCGGCGTCGCCGAACATGATGACGACCTCGTCATAAATGCTGGTGCAGAGCTTCTGATTGCCCTTGCGCGCCCGCTGGCTTTCGGTGCGGATCAGCCCGGCCTCCTCCAGCAGTTGCACGCTCAGCGACACCGTCGACTGCGGCAGGTCCAGAAGCTCGCCGATCTCCTTGACATTGAGCGCGCCCTTGCGCCGCAACAGCTTGAGGACCGAAATGCGCGCGGGCGCTGCAAGGCCCTTGATGACATGCATGTCCTTTTCAGGATCAACGACAAGAAAGTTACGTGGCATGGATGTGGTTCGCTGCTGGCAGGCGTTCGTCAAAAAACGTTCATATCAGGATTCTTGGCGCGGTCAAATTTCCCGACAAGCGGAATGGCAAATTCCCCCTCGCGGGACTGCCCGTCCCGCATGGCCCCAAAAAGCAGCGATGCCGGCAGCTAGCCGCCGGCCTCGAAATTCTCAACGGCCGCCTTCGATCTTGCGGAAGCGCTGCGCCGCCCCGGCCTCTCCATAGGGATAATCCGGCATCGGCTGGTGGGAAACGTCCGACAGGCGCTTGATCTCGTCCGTGGAAAGCTGAAGCTCAGCCGCGCCGAGATTGTCGGCAAGCTGGGCCTCTGTGCGCGCGCCCAAAATGACGGAGGTGACGGCGGGCTGCGCCGCAAGCCAGGCGAGTGCCACCTGCGCCATGCTGGCATTGTGCGCGCCAGCAATGTCCTCCAGCGCGCCGAGCACCTCCCAGGTCACCGATTTGGCATTGTGCTTGTCATAGGCTTCCATCCCGCGCGCCGGATTTTCGCCGAGCCTTGTGGCGCCGGTTGGCATCTGGTCGCGCTTGTACTTGCCCGAGAGCCATCCGCCGGCGAGCGGAGACCACGGCAAAAGCCCCATGCCCGCATCCTGGCAGGCCGGGACGATCTCGTGCTCGATGCCCCGCGCCAGAAGGTTATACTGCGGCTGAAGGGTGACCGGGGCGGAAAAGCTGCTCGACTTTGCTATCCAGACCGCCTTGGTCAATTGCCAGCCAAGGAAGTTGGAGAAGCCGTAATAGGCGATCTTGCCGCTGGAGACGGCATCGTCGAGGAAGCGCAGCGATTCTTCCAGCGGCGTCAGCGCGTCAAAGGCGTGAAGCTGGTAGAGGTCGATCTGCTCGACGCCGAGGCGGACCAGCGAGGCATCGAGCGCTTCGGCGAGGTTCTTGCGTGAGAGGCCGATGCGGTTCGGCCCGTCGCCCATCGGAAACCGCGCCTTGGTGGCGATCACCAGCTCCTTGGTGATGCCGGGCTTCTGCTTCAGCCAGCGTCCGACGATCTCCTCGGAAAGGCCGGTCGAGTAGACGTTGGCGGTATCGATGAAGTTCCCGCCGGCCTCGACATAGGCGTCCATCAGCCGGAACGAGGTCGCCTCGTCGGCCTCGTCGCCGAAGGTCATGGTGCCGAGGCAGAGACTGGTCACCACGGCGCCGCTGTTTCCAAGTCTGCGATAATCCATGAGCGTTTCCTTTCTGTTGACTGATGGCAGAGGCAGTCGCGCGGCTCAGCGCGCCGCCCAGTTGGCGCCGCGGCGGAAGATGGTCGCCATTTCCGGAACCTGGAACTCGCTGGCGATGTGGCCGAGCGAGGAATAGAACACACGGCCCTTGCCGTGGCGGCGCTTCCACGCCACCGGCATGACCACGCCGTCGATCCATTCCGCATGGTCGCCTCTGAAGGTGGTGGTGGCCAGCACCTCGTTGGAGGGATCGACATGCATGTAATATTGCTCCGAATGGTAGGGGAAATCGGAAATCCCCTCCATGATCGGATCATCCGGCTTCGTCACATTGACCGTGTAGTCGATGATATTGCCGGGATGGGCGACCCACTGGCCGCCGATGATGAACTGATAGTCGACCGAATCGCGGAAGGCATCGCCCGCCCCGCCGTGATAGCCGGCAATGCCGACGCCGTCCTCCACGGCCGCGGACAGGTTCTTGACCTCTTCCTTCTCAATCTTCGACATGGTCATGATCGGAACGATCAGGCTCAGATCCTTGATCTGCGGATCGGCGAAGGCCTCGGTGGAATGTTCCAGATAGACCTTGAACCCGTCCTCCTGCAGCATGTCGCGGATGATGTGGGCGCATTCCTCCGGCTCGTGGCCGCTCCAGCCGCCCCAGACAATGAGTGCTTCGCGCATAATATCTCTCCTCTCGCGTCAGCCGGCATGTTACCGGCCGGGTTGATGGTTTCTCGCCGTTCGGCCTATTTGCCGAGCGCGCCGTCGATCAGCGAATCCGACAGCGGCGCCGGCCGCGCGACGGTGGTGGTGATCCCGACGGTCTTTTCGGTTTCGGCGGCGGTGGTGAAAGCCTCCATCACCTCCAGCACATGCAGCGCCAGATCGCCGTTCGCCCGGTGCGGCCTGTCGTTGCGGATCGCATAGGCCATGTCGGCAAGCCCGATCGAGCGGTAATTGCCGTCAGCATAGGGCTGGTCCACCGGATGATCCTCGAAGTCGCCGCCCTTCTTCAACAGCGAGACGGGGCCGGCGAAGAAGTTGGGGTCGGGAACCAGCAGCGTACCCTCGGTGCCGTAGATCTCGATCGGCAGATGCTTGTGGCCGGCCACGTCAAAGCTCATCGTCACCTGCACCACCGCGCCGTTTTCGAAGAACAGCGTGCCTGCGATGTGGGTCGGCACCTTGACCGAAATCGTTTCGCCCCGGCGCGGTTCGCTGGTGATCTCGCGTTCCCGGCGCAGCATGGTCGCAAAACCGGCGACCTTCTTCACCGGGCCGAACAGGTTGACCAAGTCGGTGATGTAATACGGCCCCATGTCGAGCATCGGGCCGCCGCCGATATCGTAGTAGAAATCGGGATTGGGGTGCCAGGATTCATGGCCCGGCCGCATGAAGCTCGCCGTGCCGCCGACCGCAAGGCCGAGCGCGCCGCTATCGACCAGCGCACGCGCCGTCTGGTGGCCGCCGCCGAGAAACGTGTCAGGGGCCGCGCCGATCCTCAGCCCCGCCTTTTCCGCCGCCTCGGCAAGTTTTTTACCTTCCGCGAAATTAATGCCGAGCGGCTTTTCCGAATAGGTGTGTTTGCCGGCCTCCAGTGCCCTCAGCCCTACCGCGACATGGGCGCGCGGGATGGTGAGGTTCAGGATGATCTCGACCTTGGGGTCGGCCAGAAGCGCATCGATCGTGCTGGCGGGCACGTTGAACTCGGCGGCTTTCGCTTCGGCCGCCGCCTGATTGAGATCGGCGACGCCGCGAATGTCGAGAACGTCGAATCCGGCCATCGCCTTCAGATAGGCGGCCGAAATATTGCCGCATCCGATGATGCCGATACCTACTTTTTCCATTTCTCACTCCTCCCAAAGCGCGAAGCCCGGCGTTCAAAGCGCGGGGCCGGTTGTGCTCCATGGCGATTCATACAGTTCGTAAAGTGCTACGGCTGCCGCTCCCCGCGCCCAGAAGAAATCCTCTGCGTCGTCAAAGACCAGTTCGCTGACATCGGCGAGCGATGGCGGGATCGCGCTGTTGAAGGCCTTTGTCAGCCGGTCGATGAAGGGTTTGCCGAGCGCGAGGCTGGAACCCACGAGAATAACGCGCGGCGGGGCGAAAAGGGTGACGATGTTGGCGACCGTTACGCCGATGGCATCGCCGGCGCGCTCCGCCGCCGACATGATTTGCGCGTCCTTGGCCTTGATCAACGTCTGGGCGTGGGAAATGCCGCGCCCGAGCCGCACGGCATCGGCATAAAGCCCCTCGCGCGGACCGTCGCCGAGGATCGCGCTTTCGCCGGCAAGGCTTGCCAGCCGCGACATGCCGTCGGCGCTGCTGCCGAGCACGAGATCGCCGAGATTGTGGCTGAGCCCGCCCGCGCCGCGAAAAAGCTGGCTGTTGTGCAGCACGCCGAGGCCGAGCGTGCGCTCCAGCGAGACCAGCACCATATCCTCGAGATGGCGCGCCTTGCCGAACCAGTGATGGGCAAGCGTGACGGCGTGGACATCGCTCTCGATGATCGTACGGATGCCGAAGCGCGGCGACATGACGGCGGCGAAATCCACATTCTCGTCGCTGAAGATCGGGCTGGAACGCACTACGCCGGTGCGGTGCTCGACCACGCCGGGAATGCCGAGACAGATCATGTCGATTTCGGCAAGCGTCAGCCCGCTATCCATCACGCAGGCGCGCACGCCGTCCTCCACCAGATCGGCGATGACGTCTATCGGCATCCGGTCAATGCGCACCGGCAGGGAAAACTCGGACAGCACCTCGCCGCAGAAATCCGCCACCACGAAGGTCATCCGCGTCGCCGCGATCTTGGCGCCGACAACCCGCGAAGCGTCCGGGTTGAGTTCGAGCATCACACGCGGGCGGCCACGGGCGGCGGCATTGCGCAGGTCGCCCTCGTGCCGCGACAGGATCAGCCCATCGTCTATCAGCGAGCCGGTGATCGCCGAAACCGTGCTGGTCGACAGTTCTGTGCGCTTGCTGATCTCGATGCGCGAGATCGGGCCGTTGCGCCGGATCGTGTCCAGCACGCTCAACCGGTTGATTGCTCGCATCAATTCAGGATCGGCGGTCTTCATGGGGCTCGTCGGGCAGGTTCAGGGCAGGGGCTTAATTTTTCCGCATCACGAAATAATTTATGCCTGTTCTTAGTCCCGGCCCGACGCGCCATGCAAGCAATTTTTGCACGGCATGGCTATTTTAAAGGCAGTTTGCTCGATTGACGGCAGTTACGGGTTGACAAAATTCAGGGCGCGCCATTTATTTAATCCGGAGTGTGCAAAAAGTACTTTGGGAGGAGTGCAACATGTCAATCACTGCCAATTGGCTTCGTTATGGCGCTGCAGCCGCGGGTTTTGCCGCCCTTGCGGCGACGGCGAATACGGCATCGGCCGAAACCGTCATCAAATGGCTCCATCTGGAAAATCAGGAGCCGGTCGTGGAAGTCTGGCGCCAGGTCGCCGACGAGTTCGAAGAGGCCAATCCGGGCGTCACGATCGAGATGCAGTTCCTGGAAAACCAGGCCTTCAAGGCGAAGCTGCCGACCCTGCTGCAATCGTCCGAGATCCCGAGCCTGTTCTACACCTGGGGCGGCGGCGTTCTGAAGGCGCAGGCCGAAACCGGCGTCCTCAGGGACATTACGCCGGCGCTCGACGCCGACAACAACAAATGGCGCGACACGCTGAAGCCGTCTTCGATTGCAGGCATGACGTTTGACGACCAGGTCTGGGCCGCGCCGGTGCTGAACGGCGTCGTCTCGTTCTTCTACAACAAGGAATTGTTCGACAAGGCCGGGGTGGACGGCACATCGATCGAAACCTGGGACGACTTCATGGGGGCGGTACAGACCCTGAAGGAGGCCGGGATCACCCCGATTGCCGGCGGCGGCGGCGACAAGTGGCCGATCCACTTCTACTGGGGCTATCTTGCCATGCGCGAGGCGGGCCATGACGGCTTCATGGCGGCCAAGGCCGGCGAGAATGGCGGCTTTGCCGGCGAGCCCTTCGTTGCGGCCGGCGAGAAGCTTGCGGCGCTTGGCGCGCTTGAACCCTTCCAGAACGGCTATCTCGGCGCGACCTGGAACGATGCGCTCGCAGCCTTCGGCGACGGTCGCGCGGCGATGATCCTGTCGTTTGAAAACACCGGCCGGACCCAGATCAGCAATTCCACCGACGGCAAGGGGCTTGCTGAAGACAATATCGGCCGCTTCGCCTTTCCGGTCATCGAGGGCGCGCCGGGCCTCGTCACCGACAATATGGGCGGGCTGACGGGCTGGGCCGTGACCAAGGACGCGCCGCCCGAGACCGAGAAATTCCTCGAATACTATACAAGCCCGGATGTCGCCCGCAGGATTTCCGAGGTTCAGAAGGTCATACCGGTCACGATCGGCGTCGCCGATTCGATCACCGATCCGCTTCTGAAGAGCAGCGCCGAGGCGCTGGCCGATGAAACCTGGCACCAGAACTATCTCGACCAGGATCTCGGCCCCAATGTCGGCGCCGTCGTCAACGACATGAGCGTGGCGATCGTCTCCGGCGCGACCTCGCCGGAAGATGCCGCCCAGCAGATCCAGGACACCTACGAACTGGAAAACATGTAACGCGCTGATCCCGGACGCCGCGCGCCGGCGTCCGGGATCCAGGCCCATGGCCGCCGTCCCCGGCGGCGGGGCAAGGCGGCATACCGCCGCCGCATTGCATGCGGGAAAATGCCAATGACGACCACCGACTCCATCCTGCCCGCGCCGGTCGGGCCTGCTCCGGGCAGGTCCAGAAGACGGCGCTCGCTGGCCCACACCAAATGGCCGGTGCTGATCATCTTCCTGCCGCCGGCGCTGGTGCTGTTCACGCTGCTCGTCATTCTGCCGATCGGCGAGGCGGCCTGGTACTCCTTCTTCAGCTGGAACGGTTACGGCGAGCCGAGCAAATGGGTCGATTTCCGCAATTACCAGCTCATTTTCCGCAACAGCGCCTTCACCAAGGCGCTGATCAATAACGGCCTCATCATCGCCGTGTCGATCGTCATCCAACTGCCGCTTGCGCTGTGGCTCGCCTCGATGGTGACCAAGCGGATCAAGGGTGCGCTGTTCTTCCGGCTGATCTTCTTCCTGCCCTATGTGCTCGCCGATGTCGCCGCCGGCATGATCTGGCGCTTCGTCTATGACGGCGATTTCGGTCTCGTCGCCGGCATCTGGCACTTTTTCGGCGCGGAGCCGCCGTTTGTGCTCGCCAACCCCGATACCGCCATGTCGGCCATCCTTGCCGTCGTGGTCTGGAAATATTTTGGCTTCCACATGATGCTGTTCATCGCCGGCCTGCAGGCGATCGATCGCAGCATTCTGGAGGCGGCCGACATTGACGGTGCGACCGGCTGGCAGAAATTCCGGCTGGTGACGCTGCCGATGCTGGGCTCCACCGTGCGGCTCTCGGTATTCTTCGCCGTCATCGGCTCGCTGCAGCTTTTCGATCTCGTCATGCCGCTCACCGGCGGCGGTCCGGCCAATTCGACCCAGACCATGGTGACCTTCCTCTACAATTTCGGCGTCACCCGCATGCAGGTCGGTTTCGGCAGCGCCGTCGGCGTCATTCTGTTCATCATCTGCGTCACGCTGGCCTTCAGCTACAAACGGATATTCATGAAAAATGACTGAGATTTCCGAAAGCGCGCCGATCGATGCGGCAAAATCTGGCGGGGAAGGCCGCAGGCTGAATGTCAGTACGCAGACCTATCTCTATGTCTCGCTGCTGCTCGTTGCCGGCATTGTCATCATCCCGCTCATCACCACCGCGCTTGGCGGGTTCAAGACGCTGCCGGATCTGCGCGGCAGCCCGTTCGGCCTGCCCGATCAATGGCAGTGGAGCAATTACACCGATATCCTGATGTCGAAGCGCTACTGGCTGCAGATGGGCAATTCACTGCTGATCGCGGTGCTGACCGTATTTCTCACCATCGTGTTCGCCGCCTGCGCGGCCTTCTGCTTCGCCCATATCCGCTTCTTCGGTTCGGACTATCTGCTCAACTATTTCCTGATCGGGCTGATGTTTCCGGCGGCGACCGCCATTCTGCCGCTCTACATCCGCATCCGTGATCTCGGTCTGCTCGATACATACTGGGGCGTGATCCTGCCGCAGGTGGCCTTTGGGCTCGGCATGAGCATCCTCTTGTTCCGCAATTATTTCCGCAACCTTCCCGAAGAGCTGTTCGATGCCGCCTTCGTCGATGGCTGCGGCTATATTGGCTTCTTCTGGCACGTGACCATGCCGTTGTCGCGGCCGATCATCGCCACGGTCGGCATCATCGCCTTCGTGCAGAGCTGGAACAGCTACATCATTCCGCTGATCATGCTGAACACGGAGAGCCGCTATCCCTGGCCGCTCGGCATCATGGTCTACAAGGGCGAATTCGCGACCGAATGGCAGCTTGTGCTCGCCTTCATCACGCTGACCATCCTGCCGACGATCATCGCCTTCTTTATCGCCCAGAAACACATCATCGCCGGGCTCACCGCCGGCGCCGTGAAATCGTGAACCCTCCGGGAGCTTGTCGAAAATGGCATCCGTCGAACTCAGCAATATCAGAAAGTCCTACGGCGCTCTCGAGGTCATCCACGGCGTTTCGCTGACCATCAAGGATGGCGAGTTCGTCGCCCTTGTCGGGCCGTCGGGCTGTGGGAAATCCACGCTGTTGCGCATGATCGCCGGTCTTGAGGAAATCACCGGCGGCGAAATTGCCATCGGCGGTGAGATCGTCAACGACCTGACGCCGCGCGAGCGCAACATCGCCATGGTGTTCCAGTCCTACGCGCTCTATCCGCATATGACGGTGGCCGAAAACATGGGCTTCAACCTGCGCCTCGCCAAACGACCCAAGGCCGAGATCGAGGAACGCGTTGGCGAGGCGGCGCGGATGCTGGACCTGACGGCGTTGCTCGACCGCAAGCCCTCGCAGCTTTCCGGCGGCCAGCGCCAGCGCGTCGCCATGGGCCGGGCGGTGGTGCGCGATCCGGCGGTGTTCCTGTTCGATGAGCCGCTGTCGAACCTCGATGCCAAGCTGCGCGTGCAGATGCGCGCGGAGATCAAGACGCTGCATCAGCGCGTGGAGACCACCTCGGTCTATGTGACCCATGACCAGATCGAGGCGATGACGCTTGCCGACCGGGTGGTGGTGCTCAACCAGGGCCGCATCGAGCAGCAGGGCACGCCGATCGAGCTTTACCGCAAGCCGGCCAACCTGTTCGTTGCGGCCTTCATCGGCTCGCCGGCGATGAACCTTCTGCCCGGCACGATCGTCGCCGCGGACGGCGCGCCGGCGGTGCGCTTTACCGATGGCACGGTGCTGGCAATCTCCGGCGACCATGCCGGTCTCACGCCCGACCGCAAGGTCACGGTCGGCCTGCGCCCCGAACACCTCAATCCCGATATCGGAACCGGTTCGGTGATCAACGGCACGGCGCTGCTGGTGGAGCCGACCGGCGCGCAGAGCCATGTCGTGTTCGAACTCGGCGGCCAGCATGTGACGGCGATCGTCGACGGCGAACGCGAGGTCCGCCACGGCCAGCCCTTCGAGGCCAAGATTGACCCCGAACGCGTCCACATCTTCGACAGCGAGACGGGCGAGGCGCTGTAGCCGAACTGGAAGCGGGCGCTGACGACCGGCGGGCGGTCAGGCCTGTCCCCTTCGCGGTTGACGGCGCTCCGCCAGTGGCTGGAACAATTCGCTGACGGCAGATGCGATCTCGGGGCCGCAGGCGCGCACCGGCCCGCCCTGGCGGAGCAGGTCGGCGAGCGCGGGGCGTTCGACAACGGCGCCTGCCTCTTCCGCGATCAAAATGCCGGCCAGAACGTCCCAGCAATTCAGGTGCGCCTCGTAATAGAGCTCGGCCTTGCCCTCAGCCACGCGCAAGAGTCCGAGAGCCGCGGCCCCGATGCGGCGGTGATCGAAGCCTTGCTCGTGCAGCTTCAGGAGCAGGTCGAGATAAGGGCCGATCGCGGTGCGGCGGGAATGGCCGGTGAGCGCCAACGCGGCTTGCGGGTCATTGATTGTCGAAGCGGCAAGGCGGTTGTCGCCGTTGAACGCGCCATGGCCACGGCGGGCGTGGAACACGGTTTGCGTGGTTGCGTCGAAGATCGCGCCAAGCATGATTTCGCCATCGGCAACCAGCGCGATCGATACGCCCCAGTCGGGCAGGCGGCGCATGTAATTGTTGGTGCCGTCGATTGGGTCGATTACCCAGACAGGGCCGTCGCCGCCCGTCCGGCCGGTCTCCTCGCCCACAAAGCCGTCATCGGGAAAGTCGCGTGCGATCGCCGCACGGATCAGCGCCTCGCATTCCCGGTCGGCATTGGTGACGAAATCCTGAAGCCCCTTGTTTGCGACCGAAATCGCGGCGTCGTCTCGCTGAAGCTGAAGCGCCCGTTCGCCGGCGCTTTGAGCGAGCGCCCGCGCGAACGCATAGCGCGCTTCAATCTCATGTTCGGACAGGCTGGTCATGCGGCCGACTTTCGTTCCACCAGCCGCACGGGCGTAGTCTCCAGCCGCGCCGGAAGGTCGGGATCGGCGATGCGGCTTTCGAGAAAATCGATCGCCGCCTCGGTCTGCAGGTCGCAGGCCTGGGCGAAGGTGGTCAGCCGGTAGGCGTCCCAGCCTGCCTGGGGAATATCGTCATGGCCGATGATCCTGAGGCCGGGATGGTCACGGTCGCGCCCAAGGCGGGCCAGCGCGTCGATCACGCCGCAGGCCATGTAGTCGTTGACGGAGAACAGCGCCTCGGCGGCGCTTTCGGCGAGTGCTGCGCCCTGTTCGAAGCCCGATTTGTAGTCGTTGACCGGCACGTCGATCACCTCGAGCGCCGCGCCCAGTTCCTCAGCGCGCGCGATAAAGGCCTGTCTGCGGCTGCGGCCGGTGAAGGACAGGTGCGGCGAGGCCATGACGGCCAGCCGCCGGCAGCCGGCATCGAAGAAATAATCGGCCGCCGCCCGGGCGGCGACATCGTCGTCGTTGACCACGCGGTCGACCAGGGGAATGTTCTCGCCCTTGTTGATCAGGACGATCGGAATGCCGTTGCCGGCGCATTCCTCGCAAAGTTCCGTTGGCGGAGCATCCGACGTGACGATGACGCCGGAGACCGAATATTGCAGCAATTGCCGGATAAAGGTCGCCACATCCTCCGACCGCGAGGTCGGCAGCAGAATGGGGCGCAGGTCGCGCGCCAGCAGGCCGCGCGTCAGATGGTCGATCTGCATGGTGCGGAACGGATTGTCGAGGCCGGCGGCGACGACGCCAACCAGATCGGAGCGCTTGTTGATCAGGCTGCGGGCCAGATAGTTGACGCGATAGCCGAGCTCATTGGCGGCCTTGATGACCTTCTGCCGGGTTTCCTCGGAGACGGAGGCATTGGGCGTGAAGGTGCGCGACACGGCGGCGCGGGAAACGCCGGCGTGCCGGGCGACATCATGGGACGTCACGGCCCGTTTCGGAGATACTGGATCGCTCATGTAAAGTCGCTGGATGCCTCGCCGGTCTGCATCATCTCCGGCCGGTTGGTGCAGATGCCCAGAACCGGAAGGTCGATCATGTCTTTCAGGATATCCGCCCGCTCCTCATGCCAGAGAACAATCTGCCGTTGTGAGCGGAAGATACGGTCGCAGAGCTCCGCTGTCACCTTGTCCTGCGGGCGCGGCCCGTCTTTTTCCCAGCATAGATGGACGAGATCGGCCCGGGCCTCTTCGGCCAGCGCCATCGGGTCCTTGCCCATGCCGACCAGCACGGCCAGCGGAAGGTCGCAGCCGGCGTCGCGCAATTCGCGCACCTGCGCCGTGTCGAAGGAGCCGAGTGCGGCGAAGCGCTGGTCGTGGTCCTTGAGCTCCTGCCAGCATTTCAGCCCGGTGCCCGGCGCCTTGAGTTCGACATAGAGACCGGTGCCAAGTTCGCGCCCGAGCGCGGCCACTTCAGAGAAGGTCGGAACGTCGACGCCATCGAGGGCGGCCAGCTCAGCCGCCGTGATCTCGGAAATCCGGGCATCGACGCCGAAGACCCTCTCAAGATGGTCGTCATGGGAGACGACCACGACGCCGTCGCGGGTGAGTTGCGTATCCAACTCCCACATATCGGCGCCGAGTTCGGAGGCAAGGCGAAAGGCGGCGAGCGTGTTTTCGACGGCATGGTCGCTCGCCCCGCGATGGGCGACGCAGAGCGGGGCGGATGCCGCCGGCCAGCCATGCTGCGCGGTGAAATTCGCAAGTCCGGGCGCGCTGCTCATAGGCGCGTCCCGTCCTGCTGAAACACCAGCAGGTCATCGGGTCGAACGCCCCAGCGCACCTCGTCGCCGATCGCAATGTCGTGCCGCACCGGCTGGATGGAGCGGAGCACCGCGCCCGACGGCAGGGCGACGTCGTAGAGGTTCTCGCGGCCCTGTGTTTCCACGAAGCTGACGCGGCCGCCGACCGGGCTACCATCATTGCTGCCGAAGATTTCCGGGCGGATGCCGACGATGATCGGCGCGCCGTCCTCGGCCTTTTTCGCGTTGGCGGGCATCGGCAGGATGACGTCGTCTTCCTCAAGCCGGATCACGCCGGCTTCCGCCCGGCCATTGACGAAGGCGATCGGCGGATTGCCCAGAAAGCCCGCGACGAACTGGGTCTTCGGATTGCGGTACATGTCGGTCGGGGTGTCGATCTGGATGATCTGACCTTCGTTCATGATCGCGATCCGGTCGCACATAGACATCGCTTCCACCTGGTCATGGGTGACGAGAATGGCGGTGATGCCGGTTTCCATCTGGATGCGGCGGATTTCCGAACGCATTTCGAGGCGGAGCTTGGCGTCGAGGTTTGCGAGCGGTTCGTCGAACAGCAGAACGGCAGGCTTGCGCACCAGCGCGCGGGCCAGCGCCACGCGCTGCTGCTGGCCGCCGGAAAGCTGGCCGGGGCGGCGGTCGAGATAGCGGTCGATATGCGTAAGTTCGGCGATCTGGCGAACCTCGCGGTCGATCTCCGCGCGGCTTGCATTGCGCACCTCCAGCGGGAAGGCGATGTTTTCGAACGCCGTCATATGCGGATAGAGCGCATAGTTCTGGAACACCACGCCGACATTGCGCTTCTGGCTCGCCACATTCGACACGTCCTTGTCGCCGAACAGTATCCGCCCGCCATTGATGCGGTGGATGCCGGAAATGGCAAGCAGCGTCGTCGACTTGCCGCAGCCGGAAGGGCCGAGCAGGGCCAGCATTTCGCCGTCGTTCACCTCAAGGTTCATGCGGTCGATGACCGTGGTGTGGTCGAAGGTCTTGGTGAAATTTTCGAGCTTGATACGCATCAGCCTTTGGTGCCTCCGCTGAAGATGTTCATCAGCCGGTTCTGGAAGATGATGAAAAGGATAATCACGGGCAGGGTGTAATAAAGCCCGACCGCCTTGAAGAGGTTGAAGTCATAGGTGATCGAATCCTTCTGCGAGACCCGCTCGAGATAGACCGAGAGCACCCGGTAATCCGCCGTCGGCGCCAGAATGCGCGGCAGCACATATTCGCCCCAGGCATCGAGGAAGGAGAACACGACGAGGGCGATGAGGCCGGGCTTGACCTGCGGCAGGATAAGCCGCCGCCAGACGGTAAAGCGCGAGGCGCCATCCTGAACGCCGGCCATCTCGATCTCCCAGGGCACGGTGTCGTAGAACCCCTTCATGATCCAGATGCCGAAGGGCAGCATCAGCGATGCCTTGACGAAGACCACGCCGATCAGCGTGTCGTAGAGGCCGATGAACTGCAGCACCAGAAACACCCCGATGATCAGCGTCACCGACGGAAAGGCGTGCATCACCATGATGCCGGCAAGAAAGAACTGCCGGAACGGCATGTTGAGGCGCGAAAGCGCATAGCCGCCCATGGAAGAAAGCGACACAACGATCGCCCCGATCGAGCAGGCGAAGATCAGTGTGTTCAGCGTTGCCGACCAGACATTGCCGGCAATCGACGGGTCGATCAGGAACTGCCAGTGTTCCAGCGTGAACTCGTCGGGGATCATCGATCCCGGCGGCGCGTTGGTGAAGCTGTCGATGAACACGAAGGCATACATGATCACCAGCGGCAGGCTGAGCAGCCCCAGCACCAGAATGAGCGGCCAGGCGGCGAAATTGCGTGACATTGTCCGACCTCCCTTAAAATTCGATCTTCGGCTTTTCCAGCATTTCCCCGAACTTGAAGAGCCGGAGGAAGATGATGGAAAGCGTGAGGCCGACGACGACCAGCACCAGCGCCATGGCGGCGCCGAGGCCATATTCGAGATTGCCGGTGAAGTTCGACAGCGCAATGCGGAAGGCTTCGAGCGCCCACACGTTGGTGGTGTTGCCCGGCCCGCCATTGGTCGTCAGCCAGATCTCCTGGTAGGACGACAGAAGCGACAGCGACTGATAGCAGGTCACGAACAGGATCGGCCACTTCAACTGCGGCAGGATGATCTTGCGGACCTGCTGAAAGCGGCTTGCGCCATCGACCTCGCTTGCCCAGAGCTGCTGGACGGGGATTGCCCGGAGCGCGCCGCTGAACAGGATCATGCCGAAGGACGCGCCGATGAAGCCGTTGAGGGTGATGATCGTTGCCCAGGCCGTCGGCACGGAGCCTTTCATGTAGTTGAATGAGGGCAGGCCGAACTGTGCGGCAATGGTGGGCAGAAATCCGTCATCCCAAGTGAACCATCGCCACATGACGGCATAAAGCACGACCGGGGTGATACGCGGCAGAAGCCAGAGCACGCTGAACACGGAACCGCTGGCCTTGGGCATGTAGAAGATCGCGATCGCGAGAAAGAGGCCGAGCCCGACATTGAAGATCGAGAGCGTCAGGCCGACATAGAGCGCGGTATTGGTCAGAAGCCGGCCGGTTGCCGGCGTCGTCGCCAGCCGTTTGAAATTGTCCGTGGTCCAGACCCAGCCGGTATAGGCTTCGCTCAGAACCGCGTCGCGCTGATCTTCGCTAAGGTCCGGTGCAACCGCGTCGATCGCCCTCACGGCCTGATCGCGCGTCGCAAAGCGGGTGTTGAGGATCGACTGGCCGAAGGGCTCGGCGGCAAGCTTGAGGTCGCGTATGCGGCGCGGACGGTTCGGCAGCGTTTTCAGCTCGCGTTCGAAGCTGCGGGCATCCTCGAAATGCGCGCCCATCAGGCGGTCTTCGATATCTTCGAGGAAATCCGGGTCGACGCCGGCCGCAGCGGCGCGGGCAAGACCCGCCTCGTCAACGGTGATCGATGTGCCGCTCAGGCTCTCGGTCACGGCCTTGTCCATGCCCTGCCATTCAAGATTGCGCAGCGCGTTGGGGCTGACCACGTAAGCGCCGCCGGTAATGCCGGTCGCGCTGGTCATGTTGGTGAAGGAAAAGACCGCCGTCAGCACCACGGGTGCGAAGAAGAAGGCGAGCAGAAAAAGAAGCGCCGGCGACAGCATCAGGATGCCGAACGGACTGATGCGGGGGCCGCCCTTGCGGGCGGCCTTGCCGGTCTCGGCATCGCCCGGGCGCGTTGCCACGCCCGGGTTGATACCTCTTTCGACGGAGGTGTTCTCGGTCATCTTCGCTCCGTTCAGCGAATGATGATCTGGTCGCCGAGGCCGTTCTCGACCGTCGCCTGAGCCTGGTTCACCGCGTCCTCGACGGAGGTCGTGCCGGCCCATGCCGATTCCAGCCCCTTGAACATCGCTTCCCAGTAGATGCCGAAATCGGCATTGTTCGGGATCGAGTTCGCGTAGGGGAGCAGTTTTTCGGTAGCTTCGCTGGCCCAACGGTCATTGGCGTAGAACGGGATGGTCGTCTCGGCTTCGCCGATGGCGAGATGGCCGGACTGGACCGCATGCAGCGCGTTGATGCGCGGCTCGGACGCAACGGCGACAAGCTCGGCGGAGATTGCCGCGTCATCGTCTGTGCCCTCAGTCGATATCAAGTAGACCAGCGGATGGGTGATGGTGTTCGCCCTGCCGTTTTCATTGCCAGCCGGGATCAGCGAGAACGAAACGGTGTCGAAGAAATCCGGAAGGCCGTACTGGTTCTCCCACTGCAGCTTGTGCCAGGTGCCGCCATGCCAGGCGCCGTATTTGCCGGTCGCGACATTGGTGTGCCAGCTGTCCCACTCGCCGCCGAGATAAGTCTTCGGCGTCACGCCCATCTCCACCGCGTCGGCGAAGAACTGGTACATGTCGGTCATGGCCTGCTTGTCGAACACCAGCTTGCCGGTCTCGGGATCAACCATTTCGCCGCCGAAGGACTGATAGAACTGCCAGTAATCCGTGCCGTTGTTGACGCGCGGCGCAAAGCCGTAGCCGGGTTCGACAACGCCTTCATCCTGCATCTTCTTGGCGTCATCCAGCATGTCGTAAAGCGTGTATTCGCCGCTTTCGATCTTGCCGGGCAGGGCATCGATATCGGCGTCGCTGTAGCCGATCGCCTTCAGGTCCGGCTTGGACATGAAGAACGGACGGGCTTCGGCGTCCTGCGGAATGCCCCAGATCATGCCGTCATAGCTCGATACGTCGATGAGGTTGTCATAGAGCTGGTTGAGCGGCCAGGCGTCGAAATCGACATAGTCCTCGATCGGGCGCAGAATGCCGGCCTGCGACCACGGGCCGATGTCTTCATGGCCGGTGACGATGATGTTAGGGGCGGTGCCGGATTCGGCGGCCAGCGTCACGGCCTGCTTGAAATCGTCCCAGCTCGACCAGACCTGCTTTTCTACGGTGATGTTGAGATCGTCGCCGCGAATGGCGGCCTGGCGCTCGAGATAGTCGGCGGCCATTTCAATTGCGTCGACGCGGTAGAGCGAGTTGTCGTCGGTGCCGCCCGACCAGACGGTGATGGTGTAGTCCTCGGCATGCGCCGCACCTGACGTGGCGGCCGCGATCGCAATGGCCGCCGTGCCGATAAATGCCTTGATATTCATGCGGGTCTCTCCAGGTCCCTGAGCATGAGGCCCCCCGAAATTGTCACGGAAGCCCCCGCCCGTGTTGTCATATCGCATCGGCCGTTTCTTGTTTCCGGGCCTGCCGGAACAGCACGATGCCGGTGAAGCGAAAACTACCCGCGCACGTCCTCCAAACCGCGGAATGTAGCTTTCGCCGATCGGACGCACGATATGACCTATGTCCTCCTCATGACGCCCACGTGACATTTTGTACACGTGTACATGACAAATGTACACGTGTACAAAAAAATTACCGGTATGGACCTTTCTTGAACGGAAACCGCCTCAGCCTTGAGCGGGAGCAGCGTGCCCTGCCGCGCGCCACGCGGCTTCGAGCAGCGGCGCCTCATCGGTGGTGATCTGGTCGGCGCCGAGTTCGAGCAGGCGCCTTACGGTTTCAAGCTCCTCGGCCGTCAGCCCGTCGTCGGGCCGGGCGGGATTGAAGGTCCAGGCGTCGACCAGAAGGCCGGCCTCGTGGCTGGCGGCGATCATGTCGAGACCATGGTCGGCCGCTTTCAGGACAAGAGGATAGTGCAGGTAGATGGTGCCGGCAGCGGTCGGCCCGGCAAGCGCCGCATCGAGCACATCGGCGGCGGCCGAAAGCCCGTCCTTCTCCCAGGCTTCCCAGATGTCCTCGGAGGGGTCGATGCCGCGCGCGACCTCGGGCATGGTCTCGCGCATCGCCGCGATCAGCGCGAGATCGGTCGCCGAGACGATGATCTTGCCGGCATTGGCGCCGATGATCTGGTGCAGATGGGCAAGCCCGGCATTGCCGATCACGCCGAGGTCCGATTTCATATCGAATTGCACCAGAGCGTCGGGATGCGCGCCGGAGAGCAGCCGGGCGAGGTCTTCGGAAAGGATAAGCGGCTCGCCGCCGACGGCGTAGCGCACGCCTTCAAGGTCCTTGCGGCGCGATGCGGAGACGAGGCCCCGGCCATCCGTCTCGCTTTCCAGCGTGTCGTCGTGCACGACGGCAAAACCGCCATCGGCGCGCACCCTGAGATCAAGCTCCATCGAGGCCCCGAGCTCGAAGCCTTCCGCCATCACCGCAAGGGAAAAGACGGGATCGGCGAGGCGCTTGCGCAACTGGTGCCATTTCAGCCGCGTTTTGCGGCCGTTCAGTTCAAGATGGAGTCCGCTGTTATGCGACATGGTCTGGCTTCGCTTTCATCTGCTTCGTGGTTCTGCCGAAATGGCCCGCCGCCTCTATCCGGCGCTCATGAACATTGCATGAAGCCGCTTTACCGACGTAAGCGTTGGGACGCGTTCCGTTCCGGTGCAAGCGAACCTCAGATCGGGCACATGTCCTGCAGTAACGCCTGAGTCGCCTCGATATCCTTGACCATGAGTGCGGCGGCCGCCTCGGCATCGCCGCGCCGGAAGGCCTCGATCATTTCGTAGTGATAAGTCGAATAGGGGTGGATCGTGCCCTCGTTGATCTGATGGATCACGAGATCGGAGAGCATGCGCATATAGGGGCCGAAGCGCAGCCACAATGTCTCGATCATCTGCGGCAGGATTTCCGAGCCGGAAAGCTCGTAGATCGCGAAGTGGAATTCCTGGTTCTTGCGCAGCATCTCGTGGACATGGCCATCGCGGCCGAGCGCCTCATGTTCGCGCGCCAGTGCGAGGCAATGCGCGATCTCGGCCGTCTTCATGCGCGGCGTCGCAAGCTTGGTCGCAAGTCCCTCCAGCGCGGTCCGGGCGCGGCAGAGATCATCGAGCCTTTGGCGGGAAACTGCGGGAACCCGGGCCGAACCGTTGCGGCTGATCTCGAGGCCTTTTTCGGCGGCAAGCCGGCGCAGCGCCTCGCGCACCGGCATATGGCTGGTGCCGAATTCGGCGGCGAGCGAGGAGATCGTCGTCACCTGTTCGGGTTCGAACTGGCCCCACATCAAGGCTTGGCGCAATTGCTCGTACACCCCGTCCTGGACGGTCATCCGCGATGAAATCCTGGAAAGTCCCGTATTGTTCATTGCGCCTCTCTCCCCGGTGGTGGTGCGAGCCTTTCACCGTCTGTCGGGGCAAGAGGCGTCAAAGTCAAGCGCGCGGGGGCGCTTAGCGGGTTTTCGCCCGGCGGAACCGCTGTTCCAGAACGGCCACGAGGCGCACCAGCGGCAGCAGGAACACCAGATAGATAATCGCCGCGCCGATCAGCGGCGTCGGATTGGCGTAAAACGCCTGGGCGTCCTGCGCCTCCTTGAGGAGTTCGGGCATCGCAACGGTGGAGGCGAGCGCGGTATCCTTGAACATCGAAACGCAATTGCTGGTGGTCGGCGGGATCACGATCCTTATCGCCTGTGGCAGGATGACCTTCCACAGGGTGACCGGAAAGGAAAGGCCAAGGGCCGAGGCTGCCTCGAACTGCCCGTTCGGGACGCTTTCGATGCCGGAGCGGAACACTTCCGCCGAATAGGCGGCCATCACCATCGAGAACGACAGGATCGCGGACGTCCAGGCGGAAAAGCGGATGCCGACGAAGGGCAGGGCGTAATAGACCAGGATCAGCACCACCAGCACCGGCATGGCGCGGAACACGTCGATATAGGCGACTGTCAGAAAGCGGATCGGCTTCGGCGCGTAGAGACGCAATACGCAGATCAAAAGCCCGGCGCTGACGCCGATCACGATGGCGAGAACGCCGAGGATCAGCGTGTTCATCAGTCCGCGCAAGAGGAGCGGCATGGCCGCGACGAGCACGTCGGTATTGAAAAAGGTTTCGACTAGGGTCATCGGCGGCAGCTTTCGGTGATCGCGACACGCGTTTTGGCCGCGCCTTTGGCGCGACGCATTCTGATATTCTTTTGATGCGGAGAAGCGACGGAGGGCGTCGAGACGCCCTCCGTCATGCATGATCACGGGATGGCGAAGACCGTGACGGTGGAGGAATTGGCCGGCGCCGCCGAGCCAAACCACTTTTCGTGAATCTCGGCCATGGTGCCGTCTTCCTTCATCGTGGTGATCGCCTCGTTGATGGCGTCGAGCTGCGGATGATCCTTGCCCATCATCATGCCGTATTGCTCGCCTGTCTTGATCCGGGCTGCGACCTCGAAGCCCTTCATCTTGGTGAACAGGTATTCCATGCCCGGAATGTCGGAAACGACGGCATCGACGCGGCCCGCGCCGAGATCGAGGAACATGTCCTGCTGGGCGTTGTAGCCCTTGACCGACTTGATGCCGAGGCTCTCCTTGTTTTCATCGACCCATTTCGCGCCGGTGGAACCGGAAAGCACGCCGACGGTCTTGTCCTTCAGCTCTTCGGTGCCGGCAAGCGTCATGCCTTCCTTGACGGCGATGCCCATGTCGGAATCGTAATAGGGCTGGGTGAAGGACTGCGATTCCAGGCGTTCCGGGGTGATCGTGATCGAGGAGATCGCGCCATCGATACGGCCCGATGTGGTGGCGGCGAACAGCGCCTGGAAACCGTAATCGGCGATTTCCGGCTCGAGGCCGGCGCGCTTGGCGGCTTCGGTGGCGATATCCACCTCGAAGCCCTCGAAAGCGCCGCTGGCGTTCTTGTATTCGAACGGCGGGTTGCTGGGATAGGCGCCGATCCGGAAGGGCTCGGCGGCGGCTGCCGAAAGGCTTCCGGCGGCAAGTCCGATGGCCGTTGCAAGCATGATGGCGTGGCGGCGGGTAAGCATCATTTTTTCATTCTCCCTCTGGTGGTGACCGCATGCGGTTTGTGGCGACGCGTTCTCGCGCCGCCGGCATCGTGACGCTTCAGCTTTTGTGCGCGGCGATGATCTCGCCAAGCACTGTGTCGAAGCGTTCGATTTCTTCAAGCTTGTTGTAATGCAGCAGCGAGACGCGCACCGCGCCGCTGTCCATCGCAAGGCCGAGGCGGGCCATCAGACGCGGCGCGAACATGTGCCCGTCGCGAATGCCGATGCGCCGCTTGCCCATCTCGACCGAAAGCGTCTTCGGCGCAAGGCCCGGTATGTTGAAGCAGATCGTCGGCACCCGTTGCCCGAGCCTGTCATTGTCGGAAATGCCGTAGATCACCGCGCCGTGGCGCTTCAACACGGAGAGCATTTCCTTCGCCAGGATCATCTCGTAATCGCGGATCGCGCCCATCGCGGCGGCAATCGCCTCCCGGCGGCTGTGTTCGCCGGACGGCAGAAACCGCTCGCCGACGCTTTCGAGATAACGTACGGCGGCATCCATGCCCGCAACATTCTCATAGGGAAAGGTGCCAACCTCGATCTTGTAGGGCGGCACGTCGGGGATGAAGTCTTCCTTGAAGGTCGGAAGCTTGCAAAGCGCGTCATAGCGCCCCCACAGAAAGCCCATATGCGGTGAAAAGTTCTTGTAGCCCGAGCAGACCAGATAGTCGCAATCCCACGCTTGAACGTCGATCAGCCCGTGCGGGCCGAAATGAACGCTGTCGAGAAAAACTTCAGCGCCCGCCGCATGGGCGATGCGGCCGACGGCTGCGACATCGACCACGGTGCCGATCGCATGCGAGGTCGCCGTGCAGGCGACCAGCCGGGTCCGTTCATTGACCAGCGGCTTCAGGTCTTCCGGGTTGAGCGTTCCGTCCTCACGCATCCGCCACCAGACGATCTTCGCGCCGTTTTCCTGAAGCGCCAGCCATGTGGCGATATTGGCGTCATGGTCCATATCGGTGACCACGATCTCGTTGCGCTCATCCAGCATTCTGGCGATGCCGAGGCTCACGAGGCGGATGAAGGAGGTGGCGTTGAGGCCGAAGGAAATCTCCTCCGGGCGATAGGCATTGATCAGCACGGCGACGCTTTCGCGCGCGGCCTCCAGACCGGCGTCGACGCGGGCGCTGTGCTCGTAGCTCGCCATGCGCTGGACGTTGGCGTCGATGAGGTGATTGGTGACCGCATCCACCACGCTCTGCGGCACCTGCGCGCCGCCGGCATTTTCGAGGAAGACGAAATCGCCGGCGTTGGCGATCGCCGGGAACAGGGACCGGATCTCGTCAACCGGAAAGCTGTTGCTGAGCGGGGCGGATTCGGTCTGCATATTCATCGGGTTATCCTGCGTCGTTCCCGGCGGACGGCAATCGCCGCCCGCCTGAATATTGTTGTTTTGATTATTTGATCACAAGATATTTCAGATTTCAACTATCTCTCTTGTTATTCTTGATGCGCCCCTTTCTTCAGGCCGCCTTGGGCTTGGCGAAAATATCGAGGCCGCGTCCGGTTTCGAGATAGGATTTCATGCTGGACAGCACCACCGGCCAGCCCTTGGTTACGCCGTTCGCCATACCGCTGCCGACCACCAGGTCATCATGCGTCACGGTGAGTCGCACCATGTCGTCATAGGGTTCGATGTCGAAGGTTACCCGGCTGTAGGCTAGCGGGTCTGCGGCCTCCGACTCGTTTGCCCAGCTTATCACCAAGCGTGTGGGCGGCGTGTTTTCGATCACCTCGCCGACGAGATTGACAGTACGCTGCTCGTTGTCGCGGACATGCTGCCAGCGCGAGCCCGGACGCCAGTCGGACACGTTATCGTGGCCCCAATAGCGGCGCGTCACCTCCGGCTTGATGATGGCCTCGAACACTTTCTCAGGCGTCGAGGCGATGTAGGTCACGTAGACGAATGTGGTTGTCTGCCGGGTCGTTTGATCTGTCATTTGCTGTCTCCTTCGAGCTCTGACTTGAGGTCGTGCAGCAGGCCGAGCCGCTGGTGCTCGAACTTGCGCACCCACCGCTCGTAGACTTCGTAGAGCGGCACCGGGTTGATGAAATGCAGCCGCTCCCGTCCGCGCCGGACACTGGTGACGAGATTGGCCTTTTCCAGAAGGCCGAGATGCTGGGTGGCCGACTGGCGGGTCATGTCGAGATTTTCGCAGAGCTGGCCGAGGGTCTGCCCGTTCCGCTCGCACAGAAGATCGAGCAGTTTTCGACGCGTCGGATCGGCCAGCGCCTTGAAAACGGTATCGGTATCCATGGTTCTCACTTTCAACATTTGTCATTATGCAGGTATTTGCCTGCATGTAAAGCGCAGTTTTTTGCCTGCCTTTTAGGGTAGCAAAAAGGGCGCCGGAAATCCGACGCCCTTCAAAGCGAGGCGGCCTGACGCTGTTGCGCAGCGGCAAGGCGGCGCCGACGGTCAGGCCGGGGTTTGAGGTCAGGTTTCCGAACGCGCCTGTTTCAACCCGGCGGCGAGGCCGGCGGAAAGCATCATCGCGTCCGAGCCGATGATATAAAAGCTGATCCCGGCCTTTTCCCACGCCGCGACATCGGAGCCGTCCGGCCGGAACAGGCCGACCGCCTTGCCGGCGGCGCGCGCGGCATCGGTGATCCGCCGTATCGCCGTATTGAGCTTGTCTGCGTTTTCCGGTCCCATGGCATTGATCGAAACCGACAGGTCGCCGGGGCCGATGAAGATCACGTCGATCCCCTCGACCGCCGCGATGTCCTCGATATCGGCAAGCCCTTCGGCCGTTTCGATCTGGATGGCGAGCACGACGGTCTCGTTTGCGGATTTCAGGGTCTCGGCAATGCGGTAGCCATAGCCGGCCGCCCGACCTGGCCCGACCCCGCGCCGGCCCAAAGGCGGAAACCGGGTTGCGGAAACGGCGGCGCGGGCCTCGTCGGCGCTGGAGACGCGCGGCACCAGCACGCCGGCCGCCCCGGCATCAAGCGCGCTGGCGATCGCCTCCGGCGCATGGCCCGGCACCCGCACCATGGCGGGAACCCGGTGAAGATCGGCGGCGCGGATCATGTCTTCCACCCGCTCGCGGCCGATCTGGGCATGCTCGCAGTCGATGCAGATGAAATCCGGTCCCGCGGCGGCGGTGATTTCCACGGCGACCGGGTGCGGGATCGCCGCGAAGGTTCCGATCACGCGTTCAAACGCTATGCAGGTCTGGCGAAAGCCGCTCATGAGTCCTCCGGAATCTGGTGTGCTCGGGCCTTATGCCTCGTCAACGGCCACCCGGTCCAGCCAGTCCAGGTCGATTTCCGGCAGCGGAATGGCGTCGAGAAGGGTGCGGGTATAGGCCGATTGCGGATTGTCGAACACTTGCGCGCAGGGGCCATGCTCGACGATCTTGCCGAACTGCATGACATAGACGCGGTCGCAGACAGCGCGGATGACCGAGAGGTCATGGCTGATGAAGGCCATGGCAAGCCCCATCTCATGGCTGAGAGCCTTCAGAAGGTTCAGCACCTGTGCCTGGGTGGAGACGTCGAGGCCGGAGACGATCTCGTCGGCAAGCACGAAGTCCGGTCGCAGCAGCGCTGCCCGGGCAATGCCGATGCGCTGGCGCTGGCCGCCGGATAGCTCGTGCGGGCTGCGCGCCAGCACCTCTTCCGGCAGCGACACGCGCTCCAGCATGGCGGCTGCCTGATCGCGCGCCGCTTTCCGGTTTTCGGCCAGCCCATGCAGGATCAGCGGTTCGCCGAGAATCCGGCCGATCGAGTGGCGCGGATTGAGCGAGGCCATCGGGTCCTGGAAGATCATCTGCATGCGCCGTCGAAGCGGCCGCATCGCGCCATCATCCAGCCTTGTGATGTCCTGGCCGTCGAAACGGATTTCGCCGTCGGCGACATCCACCAGCCTGAGCAGCGCGCGGCCAAGCGTGGTCTTGCCCGACCCGCTCTCGCCGACAATGCCGACGGTCTCGCCGGCCGCGACTTCGATATCGACGCCATGCAACACGGTATTGCCGGGCTTCTTGCCGAACAGCGACGCGCTAGCGCCATAGGTGACCTTGATGCCGGTGGCGGAAAGCAGGGGCTCACTCATCGCGATGCCTCCCCGATCTCGGCGCGCAATTCAGCAAACACGGCATCGGGCACCGGCTCCAGCCCGGCATCCGGCCGGTCGTAGCGCGGCCCGGCGGCGATCAGCGCGCGGGTGTAATTATGGGCGGGATTTGCGAGCACCTCGGCCGTCCGGCCCTGTTCGATCACCCGCCCGGCATAAAGCAGGGTCACGCTGTCGCAGATCTGCGCCACCACCCCGAGATCATGGGTGACGAACAGCACGGCGGTGCCGTGGGCCTTCTGCATCTGCCGGATCAGGCGGAGGATCTGCTTCTGCACGGTCACGTCAAGCGCCGTGGTCGGCTCGTCGGCGACCACCAGTTTCGGCCGCATGGCAAAGGCCGCGGCAATCAGCACGCGCTGGCGCATGCCGCCGGAAAGCTCGTGCGGGTAGGAGCGCATCACCCGCTCGGGATCGCGGATATAGACCTCCTCCAGCATGGATAGCGCCACCTGCCGCGCCTCCTTGCCGCTCATCCCGCGTTTCAGCCGCAGCCCGTCGGTGAGCTGCGCCTCGATCCGGCGGCCGGGGTTCAGCGCGGTCTGCGGGTCCTGCGGGATCAGGGTGATCTCGTTGCCCATGATCTCGCGCAGCGCCCGGCCCGGCAGCGTCAGCAGGTCCCGGCCCTCGAAGCGGATATGGCCGCCGGTGACCTTTACAGTGGCGGGCAGCATGGCCAGCAGCGCCTTGGCGATGGTGGATTTGCCGGCCCCGCTCTCGCCCACCAGCCCGCGCACCTCGCCGGGGGCAAGGGTGAGCGAGACGTCGGAAAGGACGGGGCGGTTGCCGTCGCGCAGCGAAACGGCGCTGAGCGCATCTATGGTCAGAAGGGTCATCGGCGCATCACCGGATCGAGCGCCCGGCGCAGGCCGTTGCCGAGCTGGTTGAAGGAAAGCACGGTGACGAGCAGCATGCCAAGCGGCGCGATCAGCACCCAGGGCGTATGGTGGATGGTCTGGCGGCCAGCCGCGATCATGCCGCCCCATGTCGGCGTGTCGGAGGAGACCGAAAGACCGACGAAGGAAAGGATCGCCTCGACCACCACGGCAATGCCCATTTCGAGGCTCAGCAGCGCCACGAACACCGGCATGATATTGGGCACGATCTCCTTGACAAGGATCTGCATGCGCGCAAACCCGACCGTGCGCGCGGCGGTTACGTAATCCATGCTGGCCTGCGCGATGGTTTCGGCGCGCACCACGCGACAGAAACGGGTCCAGTCGATGATGACGATCGCCGCGATCACCGAATGCAGGCCAGCGCCCAGCACCGCCACCAGCAGCACCGACAGCAGCACCGGCGGAAACGCCATCCAGATATCGACGAGGCGCGAGATCACCCGGTCGGTCCAGCCGCCGTACCAGCCGGCGAGCAGGCCGAGCAGCGAACCGAGGATCGCCGCAAGGCCTGCGGCAACGACGGCGACCGTCAGCGCGATCCGAGTGCCGTAGATCAGTCTTGAGAGCACATCGCGGCCGAGATCGTCGGTGCCGAGATAATAGCCGGGCTCCGCGCCGGGCCACGTCACGGGCGGAATGCGGGACAGCATCAGGTCCTGCGCCAGCGGATCATGCGGGGCGATCAGCGGTGCGAAAATCGCGATCAGGAACAGGAGGGCAATGATGCCGCCGCCCCACAGCACGCGCTGCTCGCCGAGAAGGGCGGACAGCATGGGATGCCGTTTTCTGGGCGGGGCGCCGGCAAGTGTTGTGTCAGCCATGTTTGAGCCTCGGATTGAAGAAGTTGCCGGCAAGGTCGATGGCGATGTTGATCAGCACAAAGATCAGGCCGAACATCAAGACGATGCCCTGGATCAGCGGCAGGTCGCGGTTGATGACCGCGTCGATCGCCATGTTGCCGATGCCGGGATAGGAAAATATTCTCTCCACGATCACGGTGCCGCCGATCATGAAGGTGAACTGCACGCCGGTCAGGGTCAGCGTCGGGCCGATCGCGTTCCTCAGCGTCTCCTGAACCACCAGCCGCGTTTCGGACATGCCCTTCAGCCGCGCCAGCAGCACATAATCCTGCAGCATCGCCTCGTTCAGCGCTTCCTTCAGCGTGCGGATGATGACGGCGGCAAGCGGCAGGCCGAGCGCGAGCACCGGCATGACCATGTGGGAGAGCACATTGAAAAACAGCGAAAACCGCAGGGTGAGGAGGCTTTCGAGCAGATAGAAATTGGTGGCGAAATCGCCCGAAAGCGATGGATCGACGCGGCCCGATGTCGGAAACACCGGAAAGGCGACGCCGAGCACCAGCACCAGAAGCAGCGCCCAGACGAAATCCGGCACGGCGAGAAACAGCCCGTTCAGCACGTCGATGAGCGATTCCAGCGGGGTGCGGCGGGCAAGGGTGGCGAGGATCGCGATCAAGCCGCCGCCGATGACGCCGAAGACGAGGGCTGCGAAGGCCAGTTCCAGCGTGGCCGGCAGTCGCTCCATCAGGAGCGACAGGACCGGGCGCTTGAGCGAGATCGAGGTGCCGAAATCACCCGTCAGCATTTCCCGTATCCAGACCCCGAACTGGACGGGAATGCTGGAATCGAGCCCGTATTTGACCCGGAGCGCCAGGATATCGTCAGCCGAGGCGCCTGGCGAGATCATCATCGCGATCGGATCGCCCGGAACGATCCTGAGCAGACAGAAGACGATCACCGCGACGCCGAACAGCGTCACGGCCGCCATCACGGCCCGGTTGAGAATTCCGGTGACAGACATGAAAACTCCGCCGCATTTCTTCAAGTTTGAAGGAGGAGAGCGGTGCTCTGCTCCAGCCTTGTTCTAAAGCCCACTCCTCCCTCTCCGCGTCACCCTCGGGCTTGACCCGAGGGTCCAGGCAGCGTTTTCCGTGTCGCCTGGATGCTCGGGTCAAGCCCGAGCATGACTCATGAGAAGCTGGCGGGCTTTCCTGTAGCGTCGAGGAGGAGGGGCTCGTCCGTCCTCCCGTCCCACGCCCTTACTTCGGTGCGACCAGCGTCGGCTGCAGCGCGCCTGAAAGGTTCGGGGCCACCGTCAGCGTGTCCTTGAACACGATCGGCTGGACATATTGCAGCAGCGGTATCACATAGCCCTGTTCGGCAATGTATTTGCTGACCGCCTTCCAGCCCTCGATGCGCTTTTCCTCGTCCATCTCGCCCCAGAGCGGGCCGATCATGCTGTCGAGGTCATCGGTGTTCCAGACCGAGTGCGGCGATGGGCCGAACATGGCAAAGCCGGTCGAGGTGGTCGGATCGCCGATCGCATTGCCCCAGTTGTAGAAGGCGGCGGGCGCCAACTGGTCGGCCGCGCGCAACTCGTAATGCTTGGCGATCTCGTAGACCTCGATATCGGCCTCGATGCCGACCTTGCGCCACATGCCGACGATCGCCTGGATCATCTCGTAGTCCTTGGGCTTCAGCCCGCGGGTGGTCTGGATCGTGAACTTCACCGGATTATCGACGGAATAGCCGGATTCGGCCAGCAGCTTGACGGCGAGATCGGGATCGTAGGGCACCTTGATATCGGGATCGAAGGCCGAATATTCCGGCGCTTCCAGCGTGTCGAGGGGTACGCCGTAGCCCGACAGCAGCCTGTCGATGATCGCCTGCTTGTTGATCGCGTAATTGGCGGCAAGACGCACATTCTTGTCGTTCATCACGTCGATATTGTTGAGGAAGATCATTCCGATATCGGAGACCGGCTCGGCCACGCCCGAAAGGCCGGGCTTGGCGATCAGGCGGTCATACTCCTCGTAGGGGATTTCCAGCGTGACGTCGGAGGAGCCGGATTCGATCTCGGCGACGCGGCTCGTCGTGTCCGGCACGAACTTGAAGATGACCGTGTCGAAGGCGGGCTTTTCGCCGTAATAACCCGGATAGGCCTTGAGCTTGAGGAAGGCGTTGCCCTCATATTCCTCGACCATATAGGGGCCGGAGCCGATCGGGGCTTCCTCGAAGCCCGCCGCGCCGACCTTTTCATAGTAGGCCTTGGGCATGACATAGCCGGTCAGGAACGCCATCCACATGAACAGCGTCGGCTCGAAGCGCAGCACGTCGGCGGTGATCTTGTTGCCCTCGACCGAGAAATTGCCGATCGTCGACCAGACGAACTGGATCGGGTTGCCGGTCTCCGGGTTGGCGGCACGTTCCAGCGACCAGACCACGTCTTCCGGTGTCAGCGGCGAGCCGTCATGCCAGGTCACGCCTTCGCGCACATCCATCCACACCTTGGTCTTGTCCTCGTTCCAGCCCCAGTCGGTCAGGATGCCGGGCTCGAAGGAAAGGTCGGTCTTCTGGCCGACATACTGGCTGAAGATAGACCGGTAGATCGCCTGGATCGTCGGATTGACGGCGGATGCGCCCACGGTCGGGTCGAAGGATGGCAGGTTGACGTTGAATGCGATGGTAAGCGTATCGATCTCGGCCGCGTTGACCGGCAAGCGGCCCGCGAGAATGCCCGAGACGAGTGCGGCTGCGCCAAGGCCAAGTGTCTGGCGACGGGTAAAGGTCGTCATGGTGATGCTCCAGTTGTTCCCCACCCCCGTCGGATGATTTCCGCGGGGTCATGCTTGTTGTCTGTTCCAAGTCTAAGAGCAAATCGGGCCGCACGGCAAGGCAAATATTTGAGGTTTAAAGTTTTGGGCGCAGATTTTTGCAACTGTGATGCTTAAATATGCAATTGCATGCCTTTTGACACGGGGGTTTCTTGGTCATGGCTGAATTTCGCGTAAAATTGCTAATTCAGTTGACATTTCAAGAAACCCAAAAATATGCTAATGCATGTTAATTCAGATTTCCGGGCAACGGAAAAGGGGAATTCGAGATGGCAGAACGGTCGTTCGCACGCGAGGTCGAGGACCTGAAACTGGGCGAGGGCGATACCTTCCGGGGCGAGGGTATTCTGGCCATCACCAAGGCGCTGCTGCAGTCCGGCGTGTCCTATGTCGGGGGTTATCAGGGCTCGCCGATTTCGCATCTGATGGATGTGCTGGCCGATGCCAAGGATGTGATGGCCGATCTCGGCGTCCACTTCGAATCCTCGGCCTCGGAGGCCGCCGCCGCCGCCATGCTCTCGGCCTCGGTGATGTATCCGGTGCGTGGTGCTGTGACATGGAAATCGACTGCCGGCACCAATGTCGCCTCCGATGCGCTTTCCAATCTCTCCTCCGGCGGCGTCACCGGCGGCGCGCTGGTGATCATCGGCGAGGATTTCGGCGAGGGCTCATCGATCATGCAAGAGCGCAGCCACGCCTTCGCGATGAAATCGCAGATGTGGCTTTTGACCCCGCGCCCCAACCTGCCCTCGATCGTCGATGCTGTCGAAAAGGGCTTCGAGCTGTCGGAAGGCTCCAACACGCCGGTCATGCTGCAGGTCGGCATCCGCTCCTGTCATGTCCACGGCCAGTTCGCCGCCAAGGACAACAAGCGCCCGGCCTTCACGCTGCGCGAGGCGCTGGAAAATCCCAAGCGCGATGTCAGCCGCATTGTGCTGCCGCCGGCAAGTTTCCAGCATGAAAAGGAAAAGCTTGAGAAGCGCTGGCCGGCCGCGATCGAGTTCGTGAAGCAAAACCGGCTCAACGAATATTTCGGCCCTTCCGAGGGCGATGTCGGCATCATCATGCAGGGCGGGCTCTACAACAATGCCATGCGCGCCCTGCAGCAGCTCGGCCTTGCCGATGTCTACGGCAATGCCCGGGTGCCGATCTATTGCATGAATGTCGCCTATCCGATGATCGACGAGGAAGTCGTGGACTTCTGCGCCGGCAAGAAGGCGGTGGTCATGCTGGAGGAAGGCGCGCCGGAATATATCGAGCAGGCGCTGCACACGCTGATGCGCCGCCGCGATCTCCAGACCAAGATTTCCGGCAAGGACATCCTGCCGCTTGGCGGCGAATATACCACGCCGGTGCTGGTCAACGGGCTTTCGGCCTTTTTCGAGGCCTATGCCCCGCAGATCCTCGGCAACCGCCCGCCGGTGCCGGATGCAGGCCCGGTGCTTGCCGATCCCAAGGTCAAGGCGCTGGCGGAGGTCGTGCCGCCGCGCCCGGCCGGTTTCTGCACGGGCTGTCCCGAACGGCCGATCTTCGCGGCGATGAAGCTCGTCGAGAAAGAACTGGGCGAGCATCACGTTTCGGCCGATATCGGCTGTCACCTGTTTTCGATTCTGCCGCCCTTCAATATCGGCGGCACCACCATGGGCTACGGCCTCGGCCCGGCCTCTGCCTCGGCCTTCAATGTCGAATCCGACAAGCGCTCGATCTCGGTGATGGGCGATGGCGGGTTCTGGCATAACGGGCTTGCCACCTCCGTCGGCAATGCCGTGTTCAACAAGCAGGACGGCGTCATCCTGGTGGTCGACAACTATTATTCGGCGGCCACTGGCGGGCAGGACATTCTCTCCTCCCGCGCCAACAATGCCCGCCGCAAGACCAACAATTCGATCGTCGATGCGGTCAAGGGGGTCGGGGCCAAATGGGTGCGCCAGATCGACCGCACCTATGATGTCGCGAAGATGCGCGACACGCTGCGCGAGGCGCTGACGACCAAGGAGGAGGGGCCGAAGATCATCGTCGCCTCGTCCGAATGCATGCTCAACAAGCAGCGCCGGGTGAAGCCGCAATTTAATAAGGCGGTGAAGGATGGCAAGCGCATGGTCAAGGAACGCTTCGGCGTTGACGAGGATGTCTGCACCGGCGATCACGCCTGCATCCGGCTGTCGGGCTGTCCGTCGCTTTCGGTCAAGCACACCGACGATCCGCTGAAGGATGATCCGGTTGCGGCGATCGACAATTCCTGCGTCGGCTGCGGCAATTGCGGCGAGGTGTCGGAGGCGGCCGTCCTCTGTCCTTCCTTCTACCGCGCCGATGTCATTTCCAATCCGACCGGCTGGGACCGCTTCGTCCACCGCGTCCGCACCGCCGTGATCGGCTGGCTGCAGAACCGCCGCCAGTCCCGCCGCATCGTTTTTGCCGAGTAGACCCATGATGATGACCGACACCGCGGCGCTTGCCGCCGACAAGCCGCTTTCGATCGCGATCCTCGCCATGGGCGGGCAGGGCGGCGGCGTCCTCGCCGACTGGATCGTGCATCTTGCCGAAAGCCAGGGCTGGGTGGCCCAGACCACCTCCGTGCCGGGCGTTGCCCAGCGCACGGGCGCCACGATCTATTACCTGGAACTGCTCAAGCCGCGCGAGGGCGCGATGCCGATCCTGTCGCTGATGCCAACGCCGGGCGATGTCGACGTCGTGATCGCGGCGGAACTGATGGAGGCCGGCCGCTCGGTGATGCGCGGTCTTGTGACGCCGGAAAAGACGCTGCTGATCGCCTCCACCCATCGCTCCTTCGCCGTCGGCGAGAAGGAAAAACCGGGCGATGGCATCGGCAATCCCGAAACCGTTGTCGATGCCACCGATTTCGCCGCCCGCAAGACCATCGCCTTCGACATGGATACGCTGGCGGTGAAAAACGGCAGCGTGATCTCCTCATCCATGTTCGGCGCCTTCGCAGCCTCGAAGGCGCTGCCGTTTCCCAAGGAAGCCTATGAGGAAACCATCAAGGCCGGCGGGCGCGGCGTCGCCGCAAGCCTCAAGGCCTTCGAGGCAGCCTACAATCGTGCGCTTCAGGGCGAAAACGACAAGGTTTCGGCAACGCCCGCCAAGCGGCTCGACGCCCTGCCTGAAACGGCAGGCCATCCCGCGCTCGACAGGCTTGTGAACCGCATCCGCGCCGAATTCCCGGAGGTCGCCCATGCCATGCTCTTTGCCGGCGTGAAGAAGCTCACCGATTTCCAGGACCCGGCCTATGCCGACGAATATCTGACCCGCATGGCCACGCTCCTTGCCGCCGACCGCGCAAACGGCGGCGAGGCCAAGGGCTTCGCCTTCACCGTTTCGGCGGCCAAATATGTCGCCGTGGCCATGGCCTATGACGATGTCGTGCGGGTCGCCGATCTGAAGGTGCGCGGCACCCGCTTCAAGCGCGTCCATGACGAGGTCGGCGTCAAGCAGGATCAGATCCTCTACATGACGGAATACATGCATCCGCGCATGGAGGAGGTCTGCGGCACGCTGCCGAAGAGGCTGGGGCTCTGGATCGAGGCGCGGCCGAAGCTGTTTGCCTTTCTCGATCGGCGCGTCAACAAGGGCAGGCGGGTGAAGACCGGCACGCTGTTCTGGTTCTCCTCGCTCTATGTCCTGTCGTCCATGCGCCGCATCCGCCGCGGCAGCCTGCGCCATTTCCGCGAAGAGGAACACCGCGAGGCCTGGCTTCGCCAAGCGCTATCCGTGCTGCCCACAAACTACGATCTCGCCGTGGAAGTGATCGCCACGCGCCGCCTGGTCAAGGGCTACTCCGACACCCATGCCCGCGGCCTGTCGAAATTCGACCGCGTCCTCTCCGCCTTGCCGCTTCTTCAACAGCGCGACGACGGCGCCGACTGGCTCCGCCGCCTCCGCCAGGCCGCCCTGATCGATGAGAGCGGCATTGCGCTGGACGGCGCGCTGAAGACGGTGGCGACGCTGTAGGGCGCAATGGGCGCTGCGCCCGTCTGCGCTCCATGGCTCTGAAGAAGGTTTGCTCTACAGCAAAACCCGCTCGCCCGTCCGGCTGCTTGCGATCACCGCTTCCAGCAGCGCCGCGGTGTTGATCATCTCGGCGGTGGTGATCGGGTAGGGAGCCTCGCCGCGGATCGCGCGGGCGAAGGCAACGATGTTGTCTCGCACCGGTTCGGCGGGGCCGATTTCCTCAACCGCGATCTTGCTGCCGGTCGAGGCGCTGGTGACGATCCAGCCGTCCGGGGCTTCGACATGGGCCTTGTCGCGGATATCCACCCAAGCCTTCGAGCCGAACAGCGAGCAGCGCGACACGAACGGCATGGCGAGATTTGCCGAGATCGTGGCGGTGCCGCCGCCCGCAAAGCAGATGAAGGTCGAGATCGTGTCGCCCTGCGGCAGGCTGGAGGCAAGCGTCTCGCAGGAAGCTACCACGCTTTTGGCCGGCCCCATCAGCCGGACGGCGAGGTCGAGGAGATGGATGCCTGTCGCGGTCATGCCGGCCGCCGGCGCGTCCTCTGCGCCCAGCCGCCAGTTGGTCGGATCGAGCGCCAGGAACTTGTCGTGGCTGAAGGTCGCGTCGAACTGCATCAGCCGGCCAAAGTCTCCGGCATCGGCGGCCTTGATCATGGCGGCGATCGGCGGCTCGTAGCGCCGCTCGTGGCCGGTCGCAAGGATAAGACCTGCGGCCTCGACGGCGCTGACGGCGCGCTCCGCGCCGGCCCGGGTCATCGCAACCGGCTTTTCGCAGAACACGTGCTTGCCGGCGGCGGCCGAAGCTGCGATCTGTTCTGCGTGCAGCTTGTGGGGCGTGACCAGCAGCACGGCCTCCACCGCCGGATCGGCAAGCGCGGTCTCGAGATCGGCGCTGACGGGCACGTCGTGGGCGGCGGAAAAGGCCGCGGCGATCTCGCTATTCGGCTCCACGGCGCGAACGATCGTGACGTCGTCGGGCGCGGCCTTCAGCACGGCGGTAATTTTCTGGCCCCACCAGCCAAGGCCGACAAGCGCGATACGGACCGGGGCGCTCATGAGCGGTTGTCCACGCGCTTGTTGAACGGACGAATCGAGACCTTCTCCCAGAGGCCAGCGGCGTGGAAGGGATCGCTTTCATGAAATTTCATCACCGCGTTCATGCTATCGGCCTCCACCAGGAAGCAGGAGCCGATCATGGTTTCCTCGTCATCGGCCAGCAGCGGTCCGGAGATCAGCGTCTTGATCGGATTGGTGGCGAGATAGGCCTTGTGGGCCTCGTAGTGATCCAGCCGTTTCTGGACGTTGCCTTCGTAATCGAGGCAATGGACGATGTAATGCATGAAGATCACTCCTTGTGATGGATTTGCGCCGCGCCGAGACGGGCGGCGAAGGCTTCGATCGCAGGCGCCGCGGGCGCGCGTGCGATGACCACGATCCGGCTGACGCCGCCGCCAATGTCCGGCGCAAGCCGCACCGGACGGTAGATCTGGTCGCGCACCATCTGGATGGCGAGCGGGCGCGGATCGTCGCGATCGACAACGATCCCCTTGAGCCGCAGGAGCGCCGACCCGGCCGCCCGGCTCATGCGCGCGATCTGTTCGGTCAGCACGGTCCAGCGCTGCGGGGCAAACTCGATCACCCAGGACCGGATGGCGTCCTTGTCGTGGACATGCACGGTTCCGGTGGCCCGCAGCCAGCGGTTCGGCTGCACGGCCCCGGTTGCGCTGTCGATCAGCCCGGCATTGAACAATTCATCCGGGCCGGGCAGGGCGGCCGCATCGAAAAGCGGCGCGGTCGGGTTCATGCCGGCAAGATTTCGGCGAATTTCCCCGGCGCGCGAGGTCGGGACGAGATCGGTCTTGGTGAGAACGATCCGGTCGGCGGCGGCGAGATGCTCCGGTCGGGCGTCATCCGGCGCGGTCGTGTCTACGACGGCCACCGCCGCGTCGAGGCGCACCAGCGCGCGCAGACCATGATCGGCGCCGATGCGGGCTATGACGGCGGAAAGATCGGCGACGCCGGAGGTTTCCACCAGAATGCGCCGGAGCGGCGTCTCGGCCGCCGTTATCATGTTGCGGACGACCTCCGACAGGTCGTTTCCGGGACGGCAGCAGATGCAGCCGTTCTGCAGCAGCGCCAGACTGGTCCTCGGCGCGGCGGCGGAAAGCAGCAGGTCGTCGACGCCGAAGGCGCCGAATTCGTTCACCACCACGCCGGTTTTCGCCATGTCGGGCTGCGCCAGCAGGCCGGCGATCAGCGTCGACTTGCCGGCGCCAAGCCCGCCGCCGATCACGGAAAGCGTGGGTCGGTCACGTGTCATGGCCTAGAACTCGCTGTCGGCGGCGGCTTCGAACGGGCGCGGCAACCACGAGCCGTCGGCGGGCACGCCGGCGCGTTCGAACAGCCGGTCGCGCGCTGTCTCTACCTTCGACTTGAAGCCGGCATGGTCGAAATCGACCAGTTTGAAATCGCGCTTGCGCACCGTGCCGCCGACGATCACCGTTTCGACATTGCCGGTATGGGCGGCTTCGACCACGATGCCATAGGCGTTGTTCATCGGCATGGTGTTGAGCGCGTTGCAGTTGACGAGGACAATGTCTGCCTCCTTGCCGACGGTCAGCGAGCCGGTCCGGTCGCCAAGCCCGCAGGCGATCGCGCCCTGAAGCGTTGCGAATTCGAGCACATCGGTCGCCATCAGCGGCAGCGGGTCGACGATCACCTTGTCGATCAGCGCCTGGTTGTTGACCACGGCGCGCGTGCTGGAAAGCAGCGCCCGCATGGCGGAGAACATGTCGTCCGGCACCGTGGTCACAACGTCGATCGAGATCGAGGGACGCACGCCGACGGAAAGAAGGGCAAGCGTTGCGGGGAAGCCGTGGCCCATGTGGAGTTCGAGTTCGGGCGAGATCGAGGCGGTGCCGCCGGTATCGCCGATGACCCGGAAATCCTCGTCATGAAGGGAGTTGCAATGCACATAGGTGACGTCCGGTCCGGCAAGGCCCTCGCCGTGCAGTTCCACCACCGGCTTGTTCATGCCCCAGAGCCCGTCGCCCACATGGACGCTGATCCTGAGGCCGAGATCGCGCGCCTTGACGAAATCCTCGCGGGTCACGCGCAGTGTGGCGAACTGGTTGCCGCGGGCGGCAAAGCCCATGGTCACGAGCTGGTCGTCGGAGGAAAAATACTCGCGCCGAACGCGGGCGACGTCCTCGAAATTGGTGGGCTTGTCGCTGACCGGCACCCATTCGGCGTTGGAATTGCCGTAGCCGAACACGGCGCGCATGCCGGCCGCCTTCAGTCCTTCCACGGCGGCGGAGGCGTGGTCCGGCGTGTTGTTGTTGTGCGACCAGTCGTAAAGCGTGGTGATGCCGGCATCGAGCGCGGCGATCGCGCCCAGATGGTTGCCGATCTTCATGTCGTCGGGCGTGTAGAGATCGCCCATCACGCCGCGCACGCCGGCGAAATACTGCGCCAGCGTCCAGTCCGCGCCGGTGGCGCGCAGCAGCGCCTGCCAGGTGTGGCGGTGGGTATCGACGAAGCCGGGAATGGCGATCCGGCCCTCCCCCTCGATCACCTCTGCGTCGCCGGCATCGATGTTGGGGCCAATCGCTGCGATCTTCGAACCCTCGATCAGAATATCACCGCGCGGCACGACGCCGATTTCGGGATCGATCGAGATAATATACGCGTTCCTGATGACCTTGCGTGACATGCTGGCCTCCTCCATAGCCGAATTGTTCTTGCGGCCGGCGGCGTCCTCTCCGCCAATGCCGGCCTTGCTCTCTCCATCAATGGCCGTTCGGGACACGATACTGCCCGAAAAAATTCCCGAAATGAAAAAATGGGTGCGCGAAACGCTCTGGTCGCACAAAAAGAAAGAGCCGCCGGAATGGCGGCTCGGCTGGGACCTGGGGTGGAAAGGCCGGTGGCTTACTCGGCTTCGCGCGCGCGGATGGCGAAGATGTCGAGCGGTGCGCCGGCGCCGTTGAGGTCGCTTAAAATCATCAGCCGGCTCGGCAGCACGCCCTGGCTCGGATCGAGCCGGATGACCAGGCTGTCGCGATGGGCGGTGGCGGTGAAACGGTGGCGCTGGCAGCCCTCGATCGTGCCGTCGGCGCAATAAATGCCGACCGGCTGACCGCCGCCATCAGGCGCGACGGCACTGATTTCAATCAGCACCGGTCCGCTTTCCAGCATGCCGCGCACGGCAACCGGCAGCGCGATTGTCACCGCGCCGGCATCGCCGGTCGCGTTGGAGGCGATCTCCACGGCAGGCGCATCGTCGAAGGTAACGGTCTCAAGACTTGCCTGCGAACCGGGCGTCAGCACATTCGCCGTGCCCGGCTGGAAGATCGTGGTCCAGCCCGAAGCGCCCTCGAAATCCTCGGCCTCGATGCGCGGGGCAGGGTTGGGAACGGCGGTATCGAGGCGTTCGGGATTGAGCGCAAAATTGGAATCGACCACCCACCATCCGCCGAGCAGAAGGAAGGCGATCACGATCACGCCGATCGTCATCGTGGTGAGGGTGCGCCGCCGCCTGACCGGCTTCTGGTTCCCCTCGGCCTTTGCTGCCGCCTTGCGCTGTTTGCGCGTCATGCGGCGCGGGCGCGGATCGGCCTTCACGCTGCCGGCAAGCGGCGCGCGGTCTTCGTCCGTCACCGCGATATCGCCCATCGGCGACAGCGCCTCGCGGTCCAGATGACCGCTTTCCACCTGCGGCGCCATGGTGAAGCCGGCCTCGGTGAAATCCACATTGTCCGCCTCCTCCGAGGCGATCACCGGGCTTTCGGGATAGGCGAAATGCGCGTCCGGCTCGTCATCGAAAGCCGGTTCGGCGGTAAAGCTCTCGCCGGGCGTGATCGCGCCGATCTCGTCTTCGAGCGAGGGGGCGGGCTTTTCCGGCGCGCGGCCGACGGCGAAGGGATCGTCGAACACGGGCCGGGCAGGGGCCTTTTCGGCCTCGCGCGCCTTGCGGGCGGCGGCGGCCTCTTCCTGTTCGATCGCGGTGATGATGTCATCAAGCCTGCGGCGCTGGCGGGCAACCGCGCCGGGCTCGGTTATGTTCTGGTTGGCAAGGCCCTTTTCCAGCGCCTGCCGTGCGGATTGATAGACCCGGGCGCGCTGGTTGGCGTCCCGCCGGTCCGTGTTTTCCAGCGCTGTCCTGATGGCTGTTTCAAGTCCGCTCACTTTATCTTCCCGTCCGTTGAAGCTGGCTTATCGCTTTTGACAGTGTTTCAGCCGCACGATCAAGGCAAAATACCGTCAGTCGCATCGTTCAACGCATAACCGGTTCAAACCGTTGCAAATCGCGGCGAAAAATGCCTCTTTTGCGGATGAGAGTGAACGCGCCGTGGAAGATCACGGCCAAACCGGGGAAGGCCGTGTCGCAAACGTTCCGCCTTGACGATCTGATGCAGATGGCGCGCGAAGAGGGCCGGATTGTGGCCGAGGATGCCGCAAGACGCCTCGGCGTGACCGTGCAAACCATCCGCCGCGACCTGCTGACGCTCGCCGAAAGGGGCAAGCTCACCCGCGTTCACGGCGGCGCGGTGCTGCCGTCGGGAACCGCCAATATCGGCTATGATGACCGCCGGGCGCTCTTTGCCGCCGAAAAGGCGGCGATTGCCGAGGCCTGCGCCGCGGCGATCCCGGAAAACGCGGCGATCTTCATGAATATCGGCACCACGATGGAGGCGGTGGCTGAAAGGTTGCTCGGCCACAAGAACCTCGTCGTCGTTACCAATAACATCAATGTCGCCAATATCCTAGTCGCCAATCCGGGTTGCGAGATCGTGGTGGCCGGGGGGCAGTTGCGTCGGGCCGATGGCGGGCTGGTGGGCCCGCTCGCCAACCGCATCGTCGAGCAGTTCAAGTTCGATCTCGCCGTGATCGGTTGTTCGGCGCTCGACGGCGACGGCGATCTTCTCGATTTCGACATGATGGAGGTCGGCGTCAGCCAGACGGCGATCCGTCGGGCCCGCAAAACCGTTCTCGTCGCCGACCATTCCAAATTCGCCCGCACCGCGCCGGCGCGCATAGCAGGCCTTGCCGATATAGCAACATTCTTCACCGACCAGCCGCTTTCCGCCCCGCTTGCCGAACGCTGCCGGGAGTGGGGGACCGAAGTGGTGGTGTCGGGCGGGCGGCTGGTGGCCGCTTCAGGCTAGTCCCCGGGCGACCAGCGAGCGGCCCATATCGCCGATCATGGTTGCGGCGGAACGGGGCGGGCGCCCGAGAAGCGCCGCGCCGCGGCTTGAATCGAGCGCGGGCGCGTAGCCGAGTTCGTTGACATTGGCTCTGATATCGCCATCGAACAGTGCCAACAGGCGCACGAGAAAGTCGGGCGCCTTTCGTGTGGGTATCCTGCCGGCGCGTTCGGGCACTTCGCGGGCGAGCGTCTCGGCAAGCGCGGCGATTTCCATCTCGAAAAAGGCGGCGGGATTGCGTTTGCCGAGTGCATCCGGCGCCGTCAGCGCCGCGACATGAATGCGGGCGAGATCGCGGACGTCGACCATATGCAGGTGAAGGCGCGGGAGCATCGGCACCTCGCCCTTCAACAGCCTGACGAACAGAGCGCCGGATGTGCCCGGGTCGTCGTCCAGCAGCGGTCCCAGGATAAAGCCGGGATTGATGACGGCAAGGGCAAGGCCATCATGTTCGGCGATTTCCCAGGCCTTACGCTCGGCCAGCACCTTGGAAAGCTGATAGGCGTTGAGCCGACCCTCATCCGGGTCCGGCCAGTCGTCGGGGCCGAGCGCGCTTTTCCTGCTCGCCGGTCCCCGGCCATTGACGATCGCGACGGAGGAACTCGTCAGCACCGCCCGCTCGACGCCCGCCCGTCTGGCAGCGCCCAGGGCCCGTTCCGTTCCGCCTACGGCGGGGCCGACCAGTTCATTGGGGTCTTTCGGCATGGTGGTCACGAAGGGCGAGGCGCTGTGGATCACGAAACGGGCGCCGCGCGCGGCATCACCCCAGCCCTCGTCCTCGGTCAGGTCGAGCGTCACGAATTCAAGTCGCGATGTGTCGGCGCGGGCCTCTTCCAGAGCCTTGCGGGTCGCCTCCGCCCGCTCCCCGTTTGCGCCCGGATTGCGCAGGCTTCCGCGCACGCTATAACCGGCATTGAGAAGTTCGACGGCGATATGGCCGCCCAGAAAGCCGGTAATGCCGGTCAGAAGGACAGTGTCGTTCATTTCGGACTCCGTAATTGAACGTTTTGAACTATATATGTTCATATCGTTCAATTTACGTGATATGCAAGAGGAAAAACAGTGCCGGCTCCAAAATCAGAAGCGCGAACGAAGAAAATACTGGCGGCGGCCCAGGCCGAGTTTCTGGCAAATGGCCTGCGCGCCACCACAATGCAGGGCATCGCCAAACGCGCCGGCGTCGCCAAGCCCACGCTCTATGCCTATTTCCCGGACAAGGAAGCGGTGTTTCAGGCGACGCTCGCCGCCGTTCTGGACGACATGAAGGCGGAAGCCGAAAGAACGCTGGACGGTCCCGGCAGCGCTGTCGAGCGCGCGGCGGCGGCGCTGGAGAACAAATTTTCCCGCATGGCGGCGCTGCTGAGCAACTCCCCGCATGCCGGCGAGCTCCTCGACAATACCGAGGCCTTTGCCGAACAGGCGCTGGCGGAAATCAATGCCTGGCTTTCCGCAAGGCTCGCCGAATTGCTCGCCGGCGAAGGGTGGCCGCGCGATCTGGCCGACCGCCGCGCGGATCTGGTGCTTGCCTGCGTCGACGGTCTGTTTGGGGCCTATGCCGGCAGCCGCATCGATCCCGCCGATGTCGGCTTCGTCGTGCGGCGGCTGCTTGCTGCACCCTGACGTGGCCGACCGGCTTGGCCTATAATTCGGGCCCTGTGGAACATTCCGCCCGGGTCCGGCTTTCTTCTGCAGTTGGCAAATTTCGGAAAATGAACTTGTTGCAGGATCGCGCCCGCCGGTGCGGCGCTGGATTGGAGCTTGACTGTATGACGACCTTGAAGGGCATGACCTGGACCCATCCGCGCGGCTTCGAGCCGCTGGCGGCGAGCGCGGACGAATGGCGGCAGAAGACCGGCGTCGAGGTCAAGTGGGAGAAGCCCAGTCTCGAGGAACTGGAAGATTTGACGCCGGTGGATATTGCCCGCGACTATGACCTGATCGTCATCGATCACCCCCATCTCGGACAGATCACCGCCGACAATTGTCTCGCGCCTCTCGATGTCGAGGGCCGGGAGGATGAGCGCGAGGCGATGAAAGAGGGGTCGGTTGGCGGCGCCTTCGAAGCCTTTCATTACAAGGCGCATCAATGGGCGTTTCCGATCGATGTCGACGCGCAGGTCATGGCCTACCGCCCCGATCGTGCCCCCAGCCTGCCGGAAAACTGGGATGACCTCGTCGAACTTGCCGAAGACGGCCATGTGCTGTTGCCGCTCAGGCCGCCGCACAACCTGCTGACATTCTTCACGCTCGCCGCCAATGCCGGCACGCCCTGCCGCAATGACAGCGCCGGGAACCTGATCGACGAAGACGACGGCATTGCCGCCTATGAACGTCTCGTCGAACTCGCACGGCTCGTGCCCGAGGACAATCAGGCGATGGACCCGGTCGCGGTGCTAGAGGCGCTCTCGGCGCCCGATACCAAGGCGAGCATCTCGCCCTATGTCGCCGGCTATGCGCTTTATGCGAGCGAGGGGTTTCGCCACCACCGGCTCGGCTTCGCCAATATTCCGGGTCTTGGCGAGCGGGGACCTGCGGGATCGGTGCTCGGCGGGACGGGTATCGCCGTCTCCGCCTTCAGCGAAAACCGTGATGCTGCGATCGACTATGCCTACTGGATTGCAAGCGGCCCGGTGCAGGCCTCGCTCTATGCAGGAGCCGGCGGTCAGCCCGGCCATGCCGACGCATGGAAAAGCCTTGAGGTGAACAGCGCCGTCAACGGTTTCTATCGCAATATCGCCGATACCGTGGCCCACGCCTATATGCGGCCGCGCCACAATGGCTATATCCGTTTCCAGCGCGAGGCTTCCGATGTGCTCAATGAGGCGTTGCGCACCGATGCGCCCGCCATCGCCGTCATAGGCCGGCTCAACAAGCTTTTCGAGGACAGTTTCTGATGTGAATTCCCGCGCCAGAAATCTGCCACGGGAATTTTTGATTTACGTACATCAAACGGCGCGCTATAAGGGAGGCATAACAAGGTCCGGGCCGCGGACCGCGGAGGAAATTGCCAGGCGGGGGGAGACATGCGCCCGACAGTGCATGACATAGCCATCAAGGCAGGCGTCAGTCTGGCGACCGTGGACCGCGTCATGAACGGCCGGCCCGGCGTGCGCGAAAAGACGAAGGCAAAGGTCGAGGAGGCGATCCGCTCGCTCGGTTATGTCCGCGATGTCGCCGCCGCCAATCTCGCCAAGGGCCGGGTCTATCCCTTCACCTTCATTCTGCCGCTCAACGACAACGCCTTCATGGCGGAGTTGCGCGCGGCCGTCGAACAGGCCGGCGAACGCGGGCGGATCGAACGGACCGAGATCAGCATCATCGACGTGCCGGCTTTTGACGGCGATGCGCTGGCGAAAGCGCTGATCGCGGCGGGCGAGGAAGAGCCCGCCGGCATCGCGCTGGTCGCGGTCGATGCCGATCCGGTGCGCGCGGCCGTTGGCGCGCTGAAGAAGAAGGGCATCCCGGTCGTCACCCTGGTCTCCGATCTGGAGGATAGCGGCCGTGACCATTATGCCGGCGTCGACAACCAGGCGGCCGGCCGCACCGCCGCGACCCTGCTTGGCCGGTTCATCGGTCAGCGCGCCGGGCGCATCGCCATTCTGGTCGGCTCGCTTTCGGTGCGTGACCACCAGAACCGGCTTTCCGGGTTTTCGGAGGGCATGGCGCTCGATTTTCCGAACCTCGAACTGACCCGCCCCATGGAAGGCCGCGACGATGCGGCGGTTGCCGAACGGCTGGTGGACGAGGCGCTCGCCCGCGACCCGGATATCATCGGCATTTACAGCCTTGGCGCGGGCAATCGCGGCCTGATCGCCGCACTGGAAAAGGCGCGCGGGAATGGCCGCGAAATCGTCACGATCGCGCACGAGCTTTCCGACCATTCGCGCACAGCGCTCGAAAACGGCCTGTTCGACGCGGTGCTGAACCAGGATGCCGGCCATGAGGTCAGAAGCGCGATCCGGGTGCTGAAGGCCGAGGCCGACGGCCTGGCGGTGATTGCCGCGCAGGAGCGCATCCGCATCGACATTTTCATCAAGGACAATCTGCCCTGACGGGCGGGAAAGGGAAGAACGCCATGTATCTCGGGCTCGATCTCGGAACCTCCAGCCTGAAGGCCATGCTGATCGATGACGGCCAGAAGGTGATCGCCAGCGCCGATGCGCCGCTCTCGGTCGCGCGGCCCCATCACGGCTGGTCGGAGCAGAACCCGGCGGACTGGATCGACGCCTGCCGGATCGCCGTCGGCCGTCTCGCCGAACGCCATCCGGGCGAACTTGCCGCAGTCAAGGGCATCGGCCTGTCCGGCCACATGCACGGCGCGACGATCCTTGATGATGCGGGCGAAGTGCTGCGGCCCTGCATTTTGTGGAACGACACCCGTTCCTATGTCGAAGCCGCCCAGCTCGACGACGACCCGCGCTTCCGCGCCATTACCGGCAATATCGTGTTTCCCGGCTTCACCGCGCCGAAACTGGTGTGGGTGAAGAAGAACGAGCCCGAGATTTTCGCCAGGGTGGGCAAGGTGCTGCTGCCGAAGGATTATCTGCGCTACTGGCTGACCGGCGAATACATTTCCGAAATGTCGGATTCGGCCGGCACCTCATGGCTCGACACGGAAAAGCGCGACTGGTCGGACGAGCTTCTCGCCGCCACCGATCTCTCCCGGTCGCAGATGCCGGCGCTGGTCGAGGGCTCCGAGGTTGGCGGTACGCTGAAATCCGCGCTCGCCGCCGAATGGGGCATGACCGGGCCGGTCGTGGTGGCCGGCGGGGCCGGCGACAATGCGGCGTCCGCCTGCGGCATGGGTACGGTTGCCGATGGCGCGGCCTTCGTCTCGCTTGGCACGTCCGGCGTGCTGTTCGCGGCGAACGACCGCTACCGGCCGAAGCCCGAAAGCGCGGTCCACGCCTTCTGCCACGCGCTGCCCGGCACCTGGCACCAGATGGGCGTGATCCTGTCGGCGACGGATACGCTGAACTGGTACGCCAAAATCACCGACAAGAGCCCGGCGGAGCTTTCCACCGAGGTTGGAAACACGCTGCAAGCACCTGGCGACGTCACCTTCCTGCCCTATCTTTCCGGCGAGCGCACGCCCCACAATGACGCAGCAATCCGCGGCGCTTTCATCGGCCTCGCCCATGAGAGCGACCGCCCGGCCATGACCCGCGCGGTGATGGAAGGCGTCGCCTTTGCGCTGCGCGACAATCTCGAGGCGCTTCGCTCTGCCGGAACCGAGCTTTCAAGAATCACCGCGATCGGCGGCGGCTCGCGCTCGCGCTACTGGCTGAAGGCGGTGGCGACCGCGCTGAACCTGCCGATCGACATCCCCGCCGACGGCGACTTCGGCGCTGCCTTCGGTGCCGCCCGGCTCGGCATGCTGGCGGCAACCGGCGGCGATCCGCTTGCCGTCTGCACCCCGCCGAAGACGGCGGAAACGGTGGAGCCGGAAACCGCGCACAAGGCCGCCTTCGAGGAGGCCTATCAGCGCTACCGTGCGCTCTATCCGGCGATCAAAACGCTGAGCGTCCAATCATGAGGCCATTAGACCTCGCTCCCGTTAGGACAGTGCTACCGGACGGTTTTGAAAGCCTTCGTGAGCAGGCTCGGAGCGAGGGGTATCGGCATATGGACCGACTGGCCGGCGAGTGGAACGAAGACTTTCGTTACGACCGGAACGGCGAATGCCTGATGGCCGTCTGGTATGACAGTCGGCTGCAGGCCATCGGCGGCGTGAGCAGGGATCCAGTGGTGGCCGAAGCGACCCGGATGCGCCGTTTCTATGTTCACCCAGCTTTTCGTCGCCATGGCGCTGGTCGGGCGCTTGCAAATGCGCTCGTCGCCCATGCTGGCGCGACGAGCCGCTTGATCTTTGTGAATGCGGGAACGGAGCTTGCCGCAGCCTTCTGGGAAGCCGTTGGCTTTGAGAGTCATAACGAAAATGGCCACACGCATGTGATGGCCCACAAACGCAACGATATGGCCGCGAATTGTCATGAGGCAATCGGCCGGATTTGAGAATAACCGAATGGGAGAATTGATATGAGCACCGGTTTTTTCGGCGATATTGCCAAGATCAAGTATGAAGGCCCGGACAGCGACAATCCGTTGGCCTTCCGGCATTACAACCCCGACGAGGTCGTCCTCGGCAAGCCGCTGAAGGAGCATCTGCGCTTCGCGGTCGCCTATTGGCACTCGCTGGCATGGGAGGGCGGCGATCCCTTTGGCGGGCGCACCTTCGACAGGCCTTGGTATGACGGCGGCATGGACAAGGCCAAACTCAAGGCCGATGTCGCGTTTGAGCTGTTCTCGCTGCTCGGCGCGCCCTATTACTGCTTCCACGATGCAGATGTGCGCCCGGAAGGCGGCAATTTCGCCGAGAGCACTAGGAACCTAAACGAGATCGTCGATTACTTCGCCAGGAAGCAGGAAGAGACCGGCGTCAAGCTTCTGTGGGGCACGGCCAACCTGTTCTCCCACCGCCGCTTCATGTCCGGCGCTTCGACCAACCCCGATCCGGAGGTCTTTGCTTACTCCGCCGCCACCATCAAGACCTGCATGGATGCCACCATGAAGCTCGGCGGCGAGAACTATGTGCTGTGGGGCGGCCGCGAGGGCTATGAGACCCTGCTCAACACCGATATGGGCCGCGAATTCGACCAGATGGCCCGCATGCTGTCGATGGTGATCGAGTACAAGCACAAGATCGGCTTCAAGGGGCAGATCCTGGTCGAGCCGAAGCCGCAGGAGCCGACCAAGCACCAGTATGATTACGACGTCGCCACGGTGTACGGCTTCCTGCAGAAATACGGGCTTGAGAAGGAAGTGAAGCTCAATATCGAGCAGGGTCACGCCATTCTCGCCGGCCACACCTTCGAGCATGAGCTGGCGCTTGTCCGCACGCTCGGCGTGCTCGGCTCGATCGACATGAACCGCAACGACTACCAGTCCGGCTGGGACACCGACCAGTTCCCCAACAATGTGCCGGAAATGGCGCTCGCCTATTATCAGGTTCTGCTGGCGGGCGGTTTCACCTCCGGCGGCACCAATTTTGACGCCAAGCTGCGCCGCCAGTCGATCGATCCGGCGGACCTGCTTTACGGCCATATCGGCGGCATGGATTGCTGCGCGCGCGGGCTGAAGGCCGCCGCGCGGATGATCGAGGACGGCGCGCTGTCGAAGCCGCTCGACGAGCGCTACGCCGGCTGGAACGGCGACACTGCCAAGAAGATGCTCTCCGGCGAAATGACGCTGGAAGACATCGCCGCCATGGTGGAGAAGGACGATATCAACCCCGAACCGAAATCGGGCCGCCAGGAATATCTGGAAAATATCGTCAACAAATATGTGTGAGGTTTGATCCGGCGAAAGCCGGATGAGGCGACCTCATGTCAAAATCGCCCGGGTCAAGTTGCCCGGGCGGTGCCGGGCCCGCACCGAAATGGGCTCCATCAAGCCGGAGGGGACGCCGGCTCTCAGATCTCGTTCACCCGCACATTGCGCAGCATCTTCTGCAGCGTGGTCACGAAGGCGCGCTGTTCGTCCTCGTCGATGCCGTCGAACATCTGTTGCACGAAGCTGTGCATGGTCGGCCAGGCGGCGTCGAAGGCGAGGCGGCCTTCCTCGGTGATCGAGACGTCGCGCACCCGCATGTCCTCGTTGCGCGACTGGCGGCGGATATAGCCCTGCTCCTCCAGCGAATCGAGCGTGCGGCTCATCGTCGATTGCTCGATCACGGCGAGAACCGACAGCTCGTTGATCGTGGCCGAGGGAATGACCGAGAGCACGGCGAGCGTGCGCACCTTGGCGGTGGACATGCCGAGATGCTTCAGCTCCTCGGCGAGATTGGCGTTGTAGCGCGCCATCACCCGGTTCATCAGATAGGGCGAAAATGCGTTGAGCCCGATTTCGCCGAGGCTGCGGACGGCCTCGCCCGTCTCTCCGTCACCGTTCGGACCCGAAAAACGCTCACCCATAAACCCACTCCATTACGTCAACGAGGATGCCAGCAGAAAGCCCGAGCCGCCGCCAAGGCCCGGACCCGGATGGGTCGAGGCGCCGATATGGTAGAGGCCGGGCACGTGCGTCTTGTGGTTAACGGCGGTTTTGAACGGACGCCAGAGGAAAAACTGGTCGAGGCCGCAAAAACCGCCATAGGGATCGCCGCCGACGAGGTTCATGTTCATCGTCTCGAGATCGGCCGGCGATGACACGCTGCGGGCAATCACATTGTCAGCAAAACCCTCGATATGGGCCGCAAGCATGGCCTCGACGCGGTCGGCGAAGGCCTCGCGCAGCGCTTCCGTCCAGCGCCCGTCTTCCGGGCAATCGAGAAGGCCCGCCGCATCGCCCTTGATCTGGCGCGGCGTATCGGGAAGCTGGAGCCACAGGATCGCGCCGCCCTCCGGCGCGCGGCTTGGGTCCAGCGCCGTCGGCTGGCCGATGCAGACGGTGGGTTCCGCCGGCAGCAGTCCGCGCTCGGCCTCGTTCGCCGAACGCGACACCGCATCGAGACCGTCTGTAAGGTGCAGCAGGGCGACCTTGCCGAGTTCGTCGCCCGCCTTCCATTTCGGCGGCGCTTTCAGCGCGTAATGGATCTGCATGTTGCCCTTGCCGTAGCGATAGGATTTCAGTCCTTTTTCGACATCGGCGGGCATGGGTTTGCCGGTCTCGCCGAGCAGGCGCTTGTAAAGCTGGTCGGGCGTGACGGAGGCGATCACGCCGCGCCGGGCCTCTATCTCCGTACCATCGGCGAGCCGGACGCCCTTCGCCTTGCCGTCCTTGCCAAGCGTAATGCCGGCGACATCGCATCCGGTGCGGATATCGCCGCCATTGTCGCGGATCAGGCGCTCGAAGGCGCGCGTCAGGTTGACCGCGCCGCCCTTGACGATCGGGCAGCCGGCAAGCTCGATCGCAAAGCCGATCACCTTCAGCATTTCCGCCGAATAGCTTGCCTCGGGCGACAGGCCGCAATGCAGCACCCAGGGCGCCCACAGCGCTTTCGCCTCGTCAGAAGCGTAGGTGGTTTCCAGATAGCCGCGCGCGGGCGTCAGCGCCTCGCCGAACCATGCGGCTAGGCCGCGCGGGCCGCGCTTCCAGGCTTCCTTCAGCATTTTCTTCGCGGTCGCGCCCGACCAGAGATTGCCGCCGAGCAGCGAGAACACGAAATCGGCGTCGCCCGCCATCGCCGCCATCTCGGCGTCGAAGGTCTGGCCGTCGCCTTCGGCCTTTGCGTTGAACGCATCGATATTGCGTTTGCGGTCCATGGCATAGATCAGGTGGCTGCCGTCTGGCCGCAAGACCCCTGTCGGGGTGTCGGTGTGGCAGAACTCCGCGCCGCGGGCGGCGAGATCGTCGCCAAGTGCCGCGAAGGCCGGCGAGGTGAGGAATAGCACCATGGTGGTCGCCATCACATCGTGCAGGTAACCGGGCGCAGTCACCTCCGCGGTTAGCAGGCAGCCGCCGATGGTGTCGTTGCGCTCCAGCACCAGCACGCGCTTGCCGGCCTTGCCGAGGAGCGAGGCGGCGACCAGCGCATTGATGCCGCTGCCGATGATGATGTGATCGAAATCCGCCAATGTGATCCCCCGTTCCAAAAAGCCGATAAGCGCCCCGACGCGGCACAACATTGTCGCGTCGGGGTTTATATCAGAGCGTCAGCGCGCCTCAGGCGATCAGCGCCAGCGCCCGCACCGGCGAGCCGGTGCCCTTCACGAACTTCAGCGGCGCCGCGATCAGGATCGCGCCCTTGGCGGGAAGCTGGTCGAGGTTGGAGAGGCTGGCAAGGCCGTATTTGTTGTGCTTGTGCATGAGGTTATGCGCCGGGAAGGGCGGCTCCATGCCGCCGGCGGAACCGGCATCGGTGCCGACGGTTTCCTGGCCCCAGCCGATAATCCCCTTCGAGAGCAGGTACTCGATCGCCTCGGCCGTCGGGCCGGGGGAATGCGGGCCGTTCTCGTCGGCGTTGAGGAAGGTTTCGGTGGAGCCGTTGCGCTTGTACCAGTCGGTGCGCATCACCACCCAGCTACCGGCCTCGATCTCGCCGTGCTCGGCTTCCCATTCCTTGATGCTGTCGACGGTCAGGAGATAGTCGTGATCGGCCTCGGCTTCCTTCGAACGGTCGATGACGTTGACCGGGGCGACGAAATTCTGCGGCTTGATCGTGTCGGTGGTGTTGTCGGGATTGTCCTTGCCGGTGATCCAGTGACAGGGCGCGTCGAAATGGGTGCCGGTATGCTCGCCAAGCTCGATCCAGTTCCATGCCCAGAACGGCCCGTTCTCGTCATACTGGGAAATCTTGTGCACCTTCACATTCGGCGTGTTCTGGCCGAATTCCGGCGGCAGGTAGAGCACCGGCGTTTCCGGGCCGAGCGGCGCGGTAATGTCGACAACCTTGACCGACCCCGACAGCAGGGCGGAGGCGAGGCTTCCAAGCACGGACATGTCATTCATGATAATCTTCCCCTTTGTCGCCCGGAACCGGTGCCGGCGCTTCGCGCGGTCTTGATCGACCGGTCTTGTAGCGGACGTTGCCGGAGAGCCTATGAAAGAAAATATGATAATGCAAGGATCATGGTGACGCGGATGCATTTCTTGCGGGCGCGCGGCGCGGCCTGTCGCAATCGGAGGCAAATGCCGAAATCATTGGCAGATTGGCAATTCTGCCAGCGGCTATTGCGCTTGCCGCCGAAAAAATGTTCTTCTGCTGCGTGTGAATTATGTATGCATATAGGTATATTGGTTCGGGGGAACGCGGATGGCGACGACGATGGATTATGATGCGGTGATCATTGGGGCGGGCCACAACGGCCTTGCGGCGGCCGTCCATCTGACGGCGAAAGGCTGGAAGGTCTGTGTGGTCGAGGCGGCCGAGGAGGCTGGCGGCGCGGTGAAGACCGCGGAGTACACCGAGCCCGGTTTCCGGCATGATTTCGGCGCGATGAACCTCTCGATGTTCGCAGGCTCCGCCTTCTTTGCCGCCCATCGCGAGACGCTTTCGGCGGCGGGGCTGGAACTGGTGCCGGCGCCCCATTGCTTTGCCAGCGTCTTCCGCGATGCGACGGCGCTTGGCGTCGGCACGGATGTCGCCGCGACAAAGGCCGGCATTGCGGCGCTGTCGCAACAGGACGCCGAAGCCTGGGAGCGGATGCTTGCCGATTTCTCCCGCGACGCGCCCCATATCTTCGCGCTGATGGGCGCGCCGATCCCCTCCTTCCAGACGGCAAAGGCGGTGTGGAAGGCCTGGCGGGCACTCGGCACGGCAGGGCTCTACCGGTTGGCGCGGCTGCTGCTGGCGACCCCGCGCGATTTCCTTGACCGGCATTTCGAGAATGAAAAGCTCAAGGTGATGATGGCCGCCTGGGGCCTGCATCTCGATTTCGCGCCGGATGTCGCCGGCGGCGCGCTGTTTCCCTATCTGGAATCGATGGCCAACCAGGCCTTCGGCATGGTGATCGGCAAGGGCGGCGCCGACACGATCATCCGCGCGATGTCGCGGGTGGTGGAGGATGCCGGCAGCGATATCCTGCTCGGCGAGCGGGTCGTGGGCGTGGAACTCGATGAGGCCGGCAAGGCGAGAGGCGTGTCGCTCGCCAACGGCCGGACGATTTCCGCCCGCAAGGCGGTGATTGCCAATGTCCACCCCAAGCTGCTGTTCGGCGACCTCGTGCCGAAAAACAGCCCGCTCGGTGATCTTGGCGACACGTTCGACAAATTCCGCGCCGGCCCCGGCACGATGATGATCCATCTGGCGATGGACGATCTGCCAGCGTGGTCGGCAGGCGCCGAACTCAGCGACTATGCCTATATCCACATCGCGCCCGACATGCGGATGATGTCGCGGCTTTATGCCGAGGCGATGGACGGGCTGTTGCCCGCCGAGCCGGCGCTTGTGGTCGGCCAGCCCTCGGCGGTCGACCCCTCGCGCGCGCCGAAGGGCAAGCATGTGCTGTGGGTGCAAGTGCGGGTGCTGCCGGCCGAGATCAAGGGCGATGCGGCGGGTGAAATCAGCGAGACCGACTGGGATACGGTGAAACATGCCTATGCCGAGCGGGTGCTCGATATCATCGAGACCCATGCGCCGGGAACACGGGCGAAGATCCGCGCAAGCGCCGTCTTCTCGCCGCTTGATCTGGAGCGGGAAAACCCCAACCTGATTGGCGGCGACAGCTTGTCCGGCTCGCACCATCTCGACCAGAATTTCCTGTTCCGTCCGCTCGCCGGATACTCGCGCTACAAGACGCCGGTGCCCGCGCTCTACATGTGCGGCGCGGCGACATGGCCGGGGGCCGGCACGGGCGCCGGCTCCGGCTACATGCTGGCGAAGATGCTGGCGGGATAGCGGCGGCATCCTTCGGATGCGGCAACGATCAGGCGTAGCTCTCGGCGGCCGTCTGGCGGGTCGAGAGCAGGCCGTCGATGGCGCGCTGGGCGCGTTCCAGCGCCGCGCGGTCGGTGATTTCGCCGCGCAATGCGGCGTGGATTTCGCGGCCGAGAACGGCCTCGATCCCATGATATTCCGGTACGGCCGGGCGCGACCAGGTGCACACCGAATTGGACTTCAGCAGCCGCGCGACCACGCCCATGACCGGCGAACTCGCGGCGGCCTCGGGGTCGGCGGCGACCGAGAAGCGGGGCGCGACCGGAAAGCCTTCCGAGACATGCTCCTTCATGACCTCCGGCGAGCACATCCAGCTTATCGCGTCGAAGGCGAGGGCCACCCGGTCCTCGTCGAGATTGGTCGGTATCATCAGATGGAATCCGCCGACCGGATTGGCATGCATCCCGGCCTTGCCCTTGGGCTGTTCCAGGTAACGCATGCGGCGCGAGACCACGGATTTGACGTGATACTCCATCAGGGCTGCATGCATCGACCAGCAATAGCCCATCACCGCCTTGCCGGTCAGCAACGCCTCCACCCGGCGGTCCCAGTCCATCTCCAGAATGTTCGGTTCCGATACGTCGACGAGGCGGTGCATATAGTCCAGCACCTCGAAGGCCTGGTCGGTCAGCACCTGGCCGCGTAGCTTGTCGGAGACGAGATCATGCATCGGCATGTGGATGCGTCGGCGCGGCAGGTTGAGGCAGGCGGCGTTGCAGGAGCCGAGCAGCACCATGAAGGTGCTGGCGATCGGCATGCCTTCCGCAGCGTTCCACGCAACCCCGTAAAGACCTTCGGAGGGCCGCTGCAGGGCGCGGGCGGCATCGATCACCTGATCGAAGGTGCGCGGATAGGGATGGCCGGCGCGCTCGAAAATGTCCTGCCGGGCGAGGAACAGCTCGACCGTGGTGTAGATCGGCACGCCGTATTGCGTGCCCTGCCAGGCGCCGGAATCCCAGACCATCGGCGAGAAGTCGAGCGGCTGGATCCGGCTGCCGGCGATCAACTCGTCGAGCGGGCGCACCAGACCGCGATCGACAAGATCGCCGACCCAGGGCTTGTTGACGCAGATGACATCGAATTCGGAACTCTTGCGCTGGCCGTTCTCGATGATCCGGTCGTAGAGCTGCGGCAGCGGCAGGAGGTCGACATTCTGGATCGAGCCGATATTGGCCCTGAGATCGGCCCAGGTGTTGCGCAGCGCCTCGAAGTAATTGTCCCTGCGGAACAGGAAGCGCAGTTCCTTGCCCCCGGAAACGTGGTGGCTCTGCAGGCGCGGCGGCGGGATGACGACGCGGGAGAAATTGGAGCCGCCGAAATAGAAGCCGTCGACATCCTCATCGGAATTGATGGTGCCGAAGGTGCGGCCGATTACGGCCTTGACGCTGCGGCAATAGGCCATGAATCGCTCCTGCAGCTTCTCGCTCGGGCGGACATAGAAGCTGCGTCCGGTGGCGGTGCGCGGATCGAGCACGATATTGCCATCCTCGATCATCTGGCTGACATGGCGCATGGCGGTGACGAAGGGCACGCCGCCGCTTTCGGCGAGCGCGCTCTTGGTGATATCGCGGCCGGTCAGATGGGCCTGCATCAGCGACAGGGTCAGCGCGAAGACCGGGTCGCCCCGGCTTTCGGCCACGACAGCGCTGAACGGCCCGTTGAGGTCGTTCAGGAAATCGATGATGCGCAGCATCTCATATTCGGTCATCGGCGGCTCCCTCCCAAGGACCCTTCCATGCGCCGGCGCTCTAGCCGCCGCGCGGCGCGTGGTCCCTGATCCAGTCCACCAGCGCGAAGAAATCGCGCCCCTCCATGCCGTCTTGCGCCGCCGCTTCATACTGTTTCAGGATCAGGGCGCTCACATCCATGTCTATATGCTCGCTTTTCGCTGCAGCAAGAATAAGCGAGAAATCCTTCACCATCTGGTCGAGCCGAAAGGCGGGCTCGGAGGCATCGACCACCACGGTCTCGCGCTTGTAGCCCAGCAAGGGCGAGTTGACCGCGCTTTTGAGGATGACATCCATCATCTGCGCGCGATTGAGACCGCCATGCTCGCCAAGCAGGATCGCCTCGCCGAGAACCGACGCGGATGCTCCGACAAGCGTGTTCAGCACCAGCTTCATGAATCGCGCCTCGTCGGCGGGGCCGAGGTAGAAGCGTTCGCTCGAAAACAGCTTCACCAGCGGCTCGACTTCCGCCCAGGCGCTCTCGTCGCCGGAGGCGAGCACGGTGAGGTTTGCGGCGGCGGCGATCGTGGTGCTGCCGGAAACAGGTGCGCGCAGATAGCGCATGCCATGCTCGGCAAGCACGCGCGCGGCGTCTGCCGAAGCCTGCGGGCTGACCGTGCTGGTGTCGATCAGGATGGCGTTCTGCGCCATCGCCGGCGCAAGCGCGGAGACCACGCTTGCAAGTGCTGCATCATCCGGGATGGAGGTGAAAACCACATTGCAGGCGCCGCCAACCGCCGCGATGCTCCCGGCCGCCCGTGCTCCCTGCGCTTCCATGGCCGCGCTGTTTTCCGGCCGGGCGTCGAAAACGGTCACGTCGATGCCGCCCTTCAGAAGATGGCCCGCCATCGGCGCGCCCATTTTTCCGACGCCGATCCAGCCGACCGCATTTGTGGCAGACATGCCTTTCCTCCTCGATTCCGTTTTTCGTGAAACTACGGCCTCTCTTGCGGCGCCGGGCTGGCAGTTTCGACCAAACTGGAAAAATTTCATCGCGGGCGCTTCGAAACTTGCGCTGAACTCTTCCGGATCGGGGCTTCCGCGTCGTATCATAATACGGTATTACACGAATATGGTGCTTGGAGGCACTCATTTTTATCGGGAGGAAAATTCATGCGGCTTGAAGGAAAAGTGGCGCTGGTAACCGGTGCGTCGCGCGGGATCGGTCTCGGCGTGGTCGAGCGTTTCAGCGAGGAGGGCGCGATCGTCTACGCCGGCAGCAGCAGCAATCCGCCGGGGATCTATCCGGAAGGCGTGACCGGGCTGAAACTCGACGTCGCGAACGAGGATGACTGGGCGAGCGCCATCGAACGGATCATCGCCGAGCAGGGCCGGATCGACTGCCTCGTCAACAATGCCGGGATCGCGGTCTATGACGGCGTGGCGGATGGCTCCACGGAGAACTGGCGCAAGGTTCTGGGCGTCAACCAGGATGGCGTGTTCTTCGGCATGCGCGCGGTGATCCCGCACATGCAGTCGAAGAAAACTGGATCGATCATCAATATTTCCTCGATCTGGGGCAAGGGCGCTGTGCCGGGCGCGCACGCCTATCACGCCTCCAAGGGCGCGGTGGTGATGATGACCAAGAACGCGGCGATTACCCATGTCGGCGACGGCATCCGGGTGAACTCGGTGCATCCGGGCTTCATCGATACGCCGCTGACCCAGGCTCAGGACCCTGAAATCAACAAGTTCGTCATCGGCATGACGCCGATGGGCCGTGCCGGCACCCCGCGCGAGATCGCCAATGGCTGCCTGTTCCTGGCCTCCGACGAGGCGAGTTTCGTCACCGGCGCGGAACTTGTCATCGATGGCGGCTATCTGGCGCAGTAGCTGGACGCGGCAAAAATTTCCGGAATGGGAATCTTGCGCCGCCGCAATGCCGGCGGCGTTGGCACATTCAGGGGACGCGATCGGCGGGAGGGTTTTATTCATATTGACGTATGACCGTAATACCGTAATATAGTATGCATGATTGACGGCGGCCATTCGAGGAGGATGGCCGCGCGGTCGTCGCTCCCGCCAAGCCAAGGAGGCAGGGCGGGCGGCGATCCGGCCGGCCGGAATGGACCGGCCTCCAAACCAGGGAGAGGAACTGCCATGACCTATCTTAACGGCCTGAAGAGGCCTGTCCGCGCGACAGCGCTCGCGCTGCTCGCCCTCGGCCTGCCGGCGGCGGCAAGCGCCCAGTCGGCCGAGGAGCTGCTGCAATCGCGTCTCGGCACCACCGATGTCGGCCCGATCTTCACCGAGACCTTCGACAGGGCCGCGCTTCCGGTGAGCGACGAGATGCGCGCCAAGGCCATTGAATGCTGGAAGAACAACCAGTGCGACACCGGGACCGGTGGCGAGTTGACAGTCGCCTATGCCGACGGCTTCGGCGAGAACGTGTGGCGCGAAGTCACCAAGATGGAATTCATCATGCAGGCGCTGACCTATCCGGAGGTCGGCCACATCGTCTACACCTCGGCGCGCGGCGACGCCGCCAAGGCGCTGTCCGATTTCCGCGCTTATATCGCGCAGGGCGTCGACGTGATCGTCACCTTCGCCGACCATGGCGAGGCGCTCGCCCCTTCGATCCGGGAAGCGACCGAATCCGGCATCACCGTCGTGCTGCATAACGGCACGGTCGCCGGCACGCCGGGCGAGGACTACGTCACCAATATCTCCGAAAACATTTGCGATCTCGGCAAGGAATTCGTCAAGGCGATCCGCACCGGCAATCCCGATGCCGCCAATATAGCTGCCCTCGGCGGCACGCCCGGCAATCCGCTGTCTTCCACCTGGCAGGGCTGCGCCAAGGAAGAGGCGGCCGCGATCGGCGGCCTCGAGATCGTCGCCACCGAGGATACCAACTGGACCCAGGAGGGCACGTTCTCGGCCGTCTCCGCGATCCTGTCGCGCTTCGATGACATCGACGGCTATATCTACGACTATGCCGACGGCTTCCGCGGCGGCGTGCGCGCCTACCAGTCGGCGGGCAAGCCGCTCGATATCGTGGTGGCGCTGCGCACCGACGAGCAGGGCCTGTTCTGCGACATGAAGGCTGCGGAAAACCCGAACTTCAAGATCTTCTATTCCTCCGGCCAGAACTATCAGGCGCGCCTCGCGCTGACGGCGGCGATGATGTCGCTTGCCGGCGAGGAGATCCCGGCAAATCTCGACGTGCCGTTCTCCATGAAGCAGGCCTCTGCCGACCAGTGCGACCCGAGCCTGCCCGATGAGGTTTCGGTTTCGACCATGGTCGATCCCGATACGCTTAGGGCCATGTTCAACTGATTATCGCATTCGGCATGGCGGGCGGTTTCCGTCCGCCATGCGTCTTGTTCATGAGGGGAGGGTAACCCATGTCCGAAATCGTCCTGTCGATGCGCGATGTTTCGAAAACCTATCCGGGCGTGAAGGCGCTGGATGGTTTCAGCTTTGATTGTCGCGCCGGCGAGGTGCACGCCATTCTCGGCGAAAACGGCTCGGGCAAGTCCACCCTGATGAAGATCGCCTCCGGGGCGATCGCGCCGAATGGGGGCACGGTCGAGATCGCGGGACAGACGCTGGAACGCGCCGATCCGCGCAAGGCTCTCTCCTTCGGGCTTTCCACCGTCTATCAGGATGACAGTCTTGTGCGCGAACTGACGGTTGCCCAGAACCTTTATCTCGCCACCGCCCCCGGCGAAGTGCCCAATCGCGCCATGACCGCCTGGGCGGAGGAGAAACTCGCCCCTTACGGCCTCGGCATCTCCGCCAAAAGCCTGGTTGGCGATCTCACGCCCGCCCATCGCCAGTTCGTCGAGATCGTCAAGGCGCTCCTGTCCGAGCCGCGCGTTCTGCTGCTCGACGAGCCGACCTCGACGCTGGACCATGACGGCGTGGCCCATCTCAGCCGGATCGTGCGCGAGCTCGCGGCGCAGGGAACCGGCATCGTCTATGTCAGCCACCGCCTGCCGGAAATCCTCGATCTCGCCGACCGCGTCACCATTTTGCGGGACGGCGTCCATGAGGGGACGTTCGAGGTGACCAGCGAAACCTCCGAGCATGAGCTGGTCTCGCGCATGATCGGCCGCGATGTCGAAAGCGAATATCCGGCAAAACCCGGCACAATCGTGCATGATCCGGTGCTGGTGGTGGAAGGTCTCAACGGCGGCGGCTTTGATGACATTTCCCTTGTCGCCCATCGCGGCGAGATCGTCGGTTTCGCCGGCGCCGAGGGCAACGGTCAGCGCGAGGCGCTGCGCGCCATTGCCGGCCTTCACCCGAGCCATGCCGGGACTGTGACCTGCCTGGGTCGCACCGTGGACGTGACCGAGCCGCGCCACGCGCTGCGCTCCGGCGTGCTCTGCCTTTCTGCCGACCGGGCAGGCGAATCGATCTTCCCCGATCTCGGGGTGCGTAAGAACATGACGCTGCCGCGGCTTCGCGATTTCGTCCGGCGCGGTCTGGTCTCGTCGCGCGACGAGCAGCGCCGCGCCGAGGAAATGCGCGACGAGTTCGGGGTCGTCGCCGCCACGCTGGAGACGCCCGTCAGCGGGCTTTCCGGCGGCAACCAGCAGAAGGCGGTGCTGGCGCGCTCGTTCCGCGCCGATGCCGATGCCGTGTTGATCGACGAGCCGACGCAAGGGGTCGATGCCGGGGCGCGCCACGATATCTATCAGGCGATCCGCGCCAATCTCGGCGAAAGCGGCACGCTGGTGATCAATTCCTCCGATGCGCAGGAGCTTGCCGGCATCTGCGACCGGGTGCTGGTGTTTTCGCGCGGGCGGATCGTCGCCGAGCTCACCGGCAAGGAGGTGACCGAGGAGAATATCGTTTCCGGCTTCCTGCGCGCCCGCGATGCCAAGCAGGCAAGCGAGGAGGCTCCAGGTGCGCTGTCGCAGGTGTTCCGCACGCTGATTTCGGGCTCGAATATCTGGTGGGTGCCGCTGGTCTTCCTCGCACTGCTGACGCTGATCGTCGGCGGCTATGCGGCAATCGAGAGCAAGGTGTTCCTGCGCACGGTCAACATCCGCTACATCCTGCTGGCGACCGCGCCGGCGGCGCTCGCGGCCATGGCGCAGCTCCATGTGCTGCTCGTCAGGGGGCTCGACGTCTCGGTCGGCTCGATGATGAGCCTCACCGTGGTCGCCGCCTCCTACATGATCGCCTTCCAGATGCCGATCCCGATGCAGATCCTCGGCGTTCTCGCTTGCCTCGGCATCGGTCTGCTCGTGGGTCTCATCAACGGCTCCCTGATCCGCTTTGCCAATATCAACGCGGTGATCACCACCATCGCCATGCTCTCCGTTCTTCAGGGCGCGGCGCTCTTGGCGCGTCCAATCCCGGGCGGCATGATCTCGCAGGAATTCACCGGGCTGATGAAGGAACGGATCGGTTTCCTGCCGGCCTCGATCTTCGTGCTCGTCGCCGTTGCCATAGCGCTCGATTTCTGGCTGCACCGGACCCGGTCCGGCCTTGAGGCAAAGGCTGTGGGTTTCCGCGAGGTCGCGGCCCAGCGCAACGGCGTGCGCGTCGATCTCGTGCATGTCCGCGCCTATGTGTTCGCCGCGCTGATGGCGACCGTCGCTGGCTTCTTCCTTGGCTCCGAGGTCGGCGTCGGCGCGCCGACGGTCGGCGCCAATTACGCGCTCACCTCGATCGCGGCCGCGGTTCTTGGCGGCGCGGCGCTGTCGGGTGGTCGCGGCTCGTTTGTCGGTGCGCTGTTCGGCGCGCTGTTCTTCGCGCTCATGGTCAACGTCATCACGCTTCTCGGGCTTTCCACCGCGTTCGGCATCATCGCCGGCGGCGTCATGACCCTGCTTGCGATCTTCCTTTATTCCGGGCTCGGCGAGTTTGAGGCGCTGCTGCTTTCGGCCATGCGACGACGCAGGGTGATTGCGCCGGCAGAAAAGCGAGCGGCGTGATGCCGGCCGGGGTTTCCAACAATGATGAGGGTAAAATGACCGAAACAGGCGTGATATCATCATATCGGCCCACGTCGCGGGCCGGGCGCGGCGGCAAGGGACGGGTGCCCGTGATCCAGATGCAGTTTGCGGCGATCTGGATCGCGCTTGCCATATTGGTCGCGCTCTGTGCGTTGTTTCTGCCACGCAGCATTTCCGGCACATCGGTCACCAGCATCCTGCCGTTCGCGAGTTTCCTCGCCATTGCCGCCATGGGGCAGGCGCTGGTGCTGATGGCGCGCGGCATTGATCTCTCCGTGCCGGCGATCGTGACGCTGTCGAGCACGGTGCTGCTTGGAACGTCCGGTGGCGCGGATGGCTCAGCCGTCATCGGTACGGCGCTGGCGCTGGCCTTTGCCATGATGGTCGGCCTCGTCAACGGCGTGCTGGTCGCGTGGCTGAAGCTGAACGCGCTGATCGTCACGCTCGCCACCGGCGCGATCGTCGCCGGCCTCACGCTCTGGTATCGCGGCTCGCTTCCGGCCGAAGCCGGGGTGCCGACCGTGCTTGCCGAATTCGGCGAGGCCCGTTTTCTGGGCCTCAACACCACGATCTGGATCACGATCGCGCTGACGGTGGTGCTGACCGTTCTCCTGCGCCGCACCCAGCTTGGCCGAAGGTTCGAGGCCGTCGGCGCCAATCCGCGCGCGGCCTATGCCACCGGCGTCGAAATCCGCCGCTACCAGGCGGGCGCCTTCGTCGCCGCCTCGCTGCTTTACGGCATTGTCGGCGTGCTGCTCTCCGCCTTCATCCGTAACCCGACGCTCGATGTCGGCAATCCCTATCTGCTGGCGCCGATCGCCGCGGCGGTGCTCGGCGGCACGGCGATCTCCGGCGGCATCGGCTCGATGATCGCGGTGGCGGGCGCGGCCCTGTTTCTCACCCAGCTCGGCCAGGCGCTGAAGGTCCTGGGGCTTGAGACCTCCTGGCAGATGATGTTCCAGGGCGTCGCGATCGCGCTCGGCATGTTCCTCTCGGAAGTGCAGACCCGCAAGCGCCGGGGCGGGTAGAGCCCGGACAGACCATCGATTTTCCCCGGCGGGTTTTCCCGCCGGTTCCGCCGGATGCCTCGGCGCGGCTTCAAAAGCCGGGTGACCGGGATTGCGGGCCATGGACCTTTGCCGCCCGAGCGGCTATGGATTCGCCATGAAAAAAGACGATCACCTTTTCCTGATTGACGGCTCGGGCTTCATCTTCCGCGCCTTCCACGCGCTGCCGCCGCTGACGCGCAAATCCGATGGCCTGCCGGTGGGCGCGGTTTCCGGCTTCTGCAACATGCTGTGGAAGCTTCTGACCCAGGCGCGCGACACCTCCGTTGGCGTCACGCCGACGCATCTGGCCGTGATCTTCGACTATTCCTCGAAGACCTTCCGAAAGGACATCTATCCCGATTACAAGGCCCATCGCCCGCCGCCGCCGGAGGATCTGGTGCCGCAATTCGCGCTGATTCGCGAGGCGACCCGCGCCTTCAACCTGCCCTGCATCGAGATGGAGGGCTATGAGGCCGACGATATCATCGCCACTTATGCGCGGATGGCGGTGGAGGCGGGCGGCGACGCCACCATCATCTCCTCCGACAAGGATCTGATGCAGCTCGTCGGCCCCAAGGTCCACATGTATGACGGCATGAAGGACCGCCAGATCGGCGTGCCGGAAGTGATCGACAAATGGGGCGTGCCGCCGGAAAAGATGATCGACCTGCAGGCGCTGACGGGCGATTCGGTCGATAATGTGCCGGGCGTTCCGGGCATCGGCCCGAAGACGGCGGCAACGCTCTTGGAGGAATTCGGCGATCTCGACAATCTGCTCGCCAATGCCGAGCAGATCAAGCAGAACAAGCGCCGCGAAAACATCATCGCCAACCGCGATCTGGTTCTGGTGTCGCGGCAACTTGTGACGCTGAAGCAGGATTGCCCGATTGATGTGCCGCTCGACGCGCTGTCGCTGGAGCCGCAGGACGGGCCGAAGCTGGTCTCCTTTCTGAAGGCGATGGAATTCAACTCGCTGACAAGACGCGTGGCGGAAGCGACCGGCGCAGAGGCGCAGGCGATCGAGGCCGCGCCCGTCAATGTCGAATGGGGTGCCGAGGCGCACGGGCCGGATCTCGATCCGGGCGATGGCACGGCTCCGGCCGCAGCGCCCGCGCCCGGCGCGACCGACGGCAAGCGTCCGGCCGATCTTGCCGCGGCGAGGGCCGCGCGCTTTGCTTCGCTGCCGATCAAGCACGAAAATTACGAGACGATCCGCGATCTCGTCACGCTGGAAGGCTGGCTGGAGACGGCCCGCGAGCGCGGGCTCGTCGCCTTCGACACCGAGACCACCTCGCTCGACGCGATGCAGGCCGAACTTGTCGGCTTCTCGCTGGCGCTTTACGACGAGGATGCTCCTGATGACGGCGCGGTGATCCGCGCGGCCTATGTGCCGCTCACCCACAAGGCCGGCCAGGACGATCTGCTCGGCGGCGGGCTTGCCGAGGGGCAGATCCCGTTCGACGCAGCACTTGCGGCGCTGAAGGGCCTGCTTGAGGACGAGGCGGTTCTGAAGATCGCCCAGAACCTCAAATATGATTATCTCGTGATGCTGCGCCACGGTATCACGGTGAAGAATTTCGACGACACCATGTTGCTCTCCTATGTGCTCGATTCCGGCATGGGCGCGCATGGCATGGACGCGCTGTCTGAAAAATGGCTCGGCCACCAGCCGATCCCCTACAAGGAGGTCGCCGGTTCCGGCCGCAACATGGTCACCTTCGATCATGTCGATATCGACCGCGCCACGGCCTATGCTGCGGAAGATGCCGATGTGACGCTCAGGCTCTGGCTGGTGCTGAAGCCCCGGCTTGCCGCCGAACGGGTGATGACCGTCTACGAGCGGCTGGAACGGCCGCTGCTGCCGGTGCTTGCGCGCATGGAAGAACGCGGCATCTCGGTCGACCGGCAGATTCTGTCCCGCCTTTCCGGCGAACTGGCGCAGAAGGCGGCAGCGCTGGAAGACGAAATCTACGAACTTGCCGGCGAGAAGTTCAATATCGGCTCGCCCAAGCAGCTTGGCGACATCCTGTTCGGCAAGATGGGGCTTCCCGGCGGCAAGAAGACCAAGAGCGGGCAATGGTCGACCGCCGTGCAGGTGCTGGACGATCTGGCGGCTCAGGGCCTGCCGCTGCCGAGCCGCATTGTTGACTGGCGGCAGATGACCAAGCTGAAATCGACCTATACCGATGCGCTGCCGGGCTATATCCACCCTCAGACCAGGCGCGTCCATACCTCCTATTCGCTGGCTTCCACCACGACCGGGCGGTTGTCCTCGTCGGAGCCGAACCTGCAGAACATTCCGGTGCGCACCGCGGAGGGCCGCAAGATCCGCACCGCCTTCATCGCCAATCCGGGCCACAAGCTGCTGTCGGCGGACTACAGCCAGATCGAGCTTCGGGTGCTCGCCCATGTCGCCGATATACCGCAGCTCAAGCAGGCTTTCGCCGATGGCATCGACATTCACGCGATGACGGCCTCGGAAATGTTCGGCGTGCCGGTGGAAGGCATGCCGGGCGATGTGCGCCGGCGCGCCAAGGCGATCAATTTCGGCATCATCTACGGCATTTCCGCCTTCGGCCTTTCCAACCAGCTCGGCATCGAGCGCTCCGAGGCGAGCGACTATATCAAGCGCTATTTTGAACGCTTCCCCGGCATCCGCGACTATATGGACGCCACCAAGGAGCGGGCGCGCGATGTCGGCTATGTCGAGACGATTTTCGGCCGCAAGATCCATTATCCGGAGATCAAATCCTCCAACCATCAGGTCAGAAGCTTCAACGAGCGCGCCGCCATCAACGCGCCGATCCAGGGCTCGGCGGCCGATATCATCCGCCGCGCCATGACCCGGATCGAGCCGGAACTTGCCGAGCAGGGCCTTGCCGACCGGGCGAAGATGCTGCTTCAGGTTCATGACGAACTGATTTTCGAGGTGGAAGACGACGCGGTGGACAAGGCTCGCGCCGTGATCGTCGACATCATGGAAAACGCCGCCATGCCCGCCGTTTCGATGGCGGTTCCGCTCAAGGTCGATGCCCGCGCCGCCCACAACTGGGACGAGGCGCACTGAGTTTTTGAAGAAGGAACGGACATGAACCCTGCACTCGCGGCCTATGGCGCGCTCGGTATCGCGATCGTCTGCGAGGTGATCGGCTCGACGCTTCTGCAGAAATCCTACGGCTTTACCCGGCTTTTGCCGACGATCGGCGTCGCGGTGTTCTACATCATCGCCTTCTTCTGCCTGTCCCAGGCGCTGAAGACGATCCCGCTCGGCGTCGCATATGCGATCTGGGCGGGGCTCGGCATCGTGCTGACGGCGGCCGTCAGCGTCATCGTCCTGCGCCAGAACCTCGATCTCGCCGCCTGGGTCGGCATCGCCATGATCGTCGGCGGGGTGCTGGTGATGAACCTGTTCTCCAACGCCGCCGGCCATTGACAGCGCAATCGTCGAAATTTTGCTTCAGATTACTGATTTGTAACGAAACTCGGCTGCCGCTTCCCTTGAATCGACACATTTCAAGGTACATTTACTAACCAACGGCGCTTGATCACGCCGCTGTTCGAAGAAGGCCCGTCCCCCGCCTCTTCGGACAAAAGGACAAAGGCTCCATCCCCCTCTCCGGCCTTTGTCCAAAAAAGCAGCCGCCATGGTCAGTCCCCCCCTCCAGGCCATGGCGGCTTTTTCTTTGCCCGCTTCCCACCCTGATCGAGGTTTTCATTCGCTGCTTGCTGGCCTATGGTCCGTCCATGATTTGCCCGCCTATCGGAGGTTCCCCATGGCCCAGCTAGACGCGATTTTGAAGCGCGCCGACGACAACCTGCCCTCAAGCCTCGACAAGCTGTTCGCCCTGCTGCGAATTCCGTCGATCTCCACCGATCCGGCCTACAAGGAAAAATGCACCGAGGCCGCCGACTGGCTGGTCGCGGAATTGAAGACGCTCGGCTTTCTGGCCGAGGCCCACAAGACCAAGGGCCATCCGATGGTGGTGGCGACCAGCGAGAATGCGCCGGAAGGCGCGCCGCATGTGCTGTTCTACGGCCATTACGACGTTCAGCCCGTCGATCCGCTGTCGCTGTGGGAAGACGATCCCTTCGACCCCAAGGTCAAGGACAGTGCGGCCGGCACCAAGGTGATCACCGGACGCGGCACCAGCGATGACAAGGGACAGTTGATGACCTTCCTCCAGGCCTGCCGGGCCTATCGCGAGGAAAATGCCGAACTGCCGGTGAAGATCACGATCATGTTCGAGGGCGAGGAGGAATCCGGTTCGCCCTCGCTGCCGGCCTTCATCGAGGAGCACGGCGACCTGATCAAGGCCGATTTCGCGCTGGTCTGCGATACCGGCATGTGGGACCGCGAGACGCCGGCGATCGCCGCCACGCTACGCGGTCTGGTGGGCGACGAGGTGGTGATCAAGGCCGCCGACCGCGATCTGCATTCCGGCTTCTTCGGCGGCGCTGCCGCCAACCCGATCCATATCCTCGCCGACATCCTCGCCGGCCTCCACGACGAGAGTGGCCGGGTGACGCTGCCCGGCTTCTATGACGGCGTCGAGGAAACGCCTGAGGACGTGAAAAAGGGCTGGGAGCAGCTCGGCGAGACCGACGAGCGCTTTCTGGGCGAAATCGGCCTTTCCAAGCCGGCCGGCGAAAAGGGCCGCTCGGTGCTGGAGCTGACCTGGACCCGCCCAACGGCTGAAGTCAACGGCATTACCGGCGGCTATACCGGCGAGGGCTTCAAGACCGTGATCGCGGCACAGGCCTCCGCCAAGGTCTCGTTCCGCCTCGTCGGCACACAGGACCCGGTGAAGATCCGCGAAAGCTTCCGCGCCTATGTGCGCTCGAAACTGCCAGCAGATTGCAGCGCGGAATTCCATCCCCATGGCGGTTCGCCGGCAATCCAGCTCGATTACAACGCGCCCTTCCTGAAGAAAGCGCAGGCAGCCCTTTCGGAAGAATGGCCGAAACCGGCCGTGGTGATCGGCATGGGCGGCTCGATCCCGATCGTTGGCGATTTTCAGCGCAAGCTCGGCATGGATTCGCTTCTGGTCGGCTTCGGCCTCAACGACGACCGCATCCATTCGCCCAACGAGAAGTACGAACTGACCTCGTTCCACAAGGGCATCCGCTCCTGGATCCGGATCCTCGACGCGCTTTCGCGCTGAGGGGAGCGCAGTTCATAATCTCTCCCCTTGAGGGAGAGATGCCTCGACAGGCTCGGAATTTGCGGTTTCTGCCCTTTCTATCGCTTTCGCGACATCTCCCCCCTTGAGGGCAGGGGAATCGCGTATGGCTTTTAAGCTATTGAATATTTGACGCAAATCGATT